>JBAYQF010000139.1:0-4884 GCA_041677325.1 Methanoculleus sp. | reverse complement strand
CGTATCGGCATCAACCGGCAACTCCAGAAGGAGGTGGGAAGGGCGAACTACCACTTCAAGATCCGACCGTTCCCCCACCACGTCCTCCGCGAGAACAAGCAGGCAACCGGGGCGGGGGCGGACCGTGTCTCGGAGGGTATGCGCCTTGCCTTTGGAAAGGCCGTCGGTACCGCAGCACGGGTGACGAGCGGACAGAAGATCTTCTCCGTCTGGGTGAACCCCCAGCACACCGAGAAGGCCAAGGCTGCGCTCAAACGCGGCATCTACAAGATCCCGACCCCTGCACGGATCATCGAAGAACGGACGCCGACCGCATAAATCCGCACCTATTCCCATCTTTTTTCCGGGGAAAACCCCGCAGGCGGCGTATCTGCCACCGGGGGAAATACAGATATTTAAGGCCTCTTCCCACCAGTATACATGATGGTTAATCCGGTAGATCCGGCGCTTTCGAGCGCACTGGCAGACGCCACCGAGAAGGCACTCCGAGAAGCTGAGATCCGGCTCCCATCCGATGTGCTCGCGGCGCTCCGGCGGGCGGCGGCAGCCGAGAGGGACGGGATCGCGCGCCGGGAGTTCGAGAACATCCTTGAGAACATCGCGCTTGCAGAGGAGCGGCGGGTCCCGATCTGCCAGGATACCGGCGTCCCGGTGGTTTATCTCACCCTCCCGCCCGACGTCGCGCTCTCGCCCGCTATCTTCGCAGGGATCCGGGAAGGGGTGCAGAGGGCGACCGCCACGATCCCCCTCCGCCCGAACGTCGTCGATCCACTCACCCGGAAGAACACCGGCGACAACACCGGAGCCGGGATGCCCGCAGTCCACGTGACGCCCGGCGATCGGCTCACGGTGACGGTTCTCCCGAAGGGTGCGGGCTCTGAGAACGCATCACGGATCGGGATGCTTCTCCCCTCACAGGCAGGGGATATTCCCCGCTTCGTCGCCGAGACGATGCTCATCGCAGGCGGGAAACCCTGCCCGCCCGTCTTCCTCGGTGTCGGGATCGGCGGGACGTTCGATATGGCGGCAGCGCTTGCAAAAGAGGCGCTCCTCCTTCCGGTGGATACCATGGACGACTACGAGCAGGAGATCTGCGACGCGGTGAACGCCCTCGGGATCGGGCCGATGGGTCTTGGCGGCGATACGACGGCGCTCAGCGTGAAGGTGAAGCAGGCTGATTGCCACACCGCCTCCCTCCCGGTTGCGGTGAACGTGCAGTGCTGGGCATGCCGCCGGGCGACCGTGGAGGTGGAGCGGTGAACCTCAGGACACCGCTCGGTGACGAGATCCTCGACCTCCGGGCGGGGGATACGGTCACCCTCTCCGGGACGATCTACACCGCACGGGACGAGGCGCACCTCCAGATGATTGAGGAGGGCATCCCTTTCGATCCCGAGGGCGCCGCGATCTACCACTGCGGCCCGGTGGTGCAGGACGACCGGCTCATCGTCGCCGGCCCCACGACGTCCGCGCGGATGAATGCGCTCACCGGGTTCCTCATCGATGCGGGCGTCCGCGCCCTCGTCGGGAAGGGCGGTATGGGACCTGAGGTAGTCGAAGAACTCCGGGGTCGTGCCGTCTACCTCGCGCTCACGGGCGGATGCGCCGCGCTCGCCGCCGCCCGAATGAGCCTCTCCGGCGTCTATTTTGAGGAACTCGGTATGGCCGAGGCGGTCTGGATCATCGAGGCCGATCGTCTCCCCCTTACGGTCGGGATCGATGCACATGGCGGCGATATCTTCCACGCCGTGCGCGAGAAAGCGAAAACACAATTTCACCAGCACTTCAATATCAGATAGGACACGGTCTCATGAAACTCGTCATCGATGAAAGCCGCTGCAAAGGATGTAACCTCTGTGTGCTGGTCTGCCCTTACAAGATATTTCAGGAGGGAACGGAACTCAACAGCCGCGGAGTCGTCACCCCGGTCCTCGACCGCCCCGAACGGTGCACGAACTGCAGGCTGCAGGCTCTCTACGGCCGGATGCTCTGCGGGGTCTGCCACATGATCTGCCCCGATCAGGCCATATCCTGGGTCGAGGAGAGACCGTTTGAACCTCATAAGGTGGAGGTGGAGTTTTGAGCAGGACTGAGTTCATGCAGGGGAACGCCGCATGTGCCGAGGGTGCGCTCGCCGCCGGGTGCAAATTCTTCGGCGGCTACCCGATCACACCGTCGACCGAGATAGCCGAGACGATGGCACGAAAACTTCCGAAGGCCGGCGGGGTCTTCATATCGATGGAAGACGAACTCGCGAGCATCGCCGCGGTCATCGGCGCCGCGTGGACGGGTGTCCGGGCCATGACCGCGACGAGCGGCCCGGGGTTCTCGCTGATGATGGAGAACATCGGCTACGCCGCCATGACCGAGACGCCGTGCGTCGTCGTCAACATCCAGCGCGGCGGCCCGAGCACCGGTCAGCCGACGCGGGCGGCGCAGGGGGATATGTTCCAGTGCCGGTTCGGGTCGCACGGCGACTACAGCACCATCGCGCTCACCCCGAACTCCGTCCAGGAGATGTTCGACCTGACGGTGAAGGCGTTCGACCTCGCCGATCGGTTCAGAGTTCCGACGTTTCTGATGTCCGATGAGATCGTCGGGCACATGCGCGAGCGGGTGACCATCCCCGATACGGTCGAGGTCGAACGCTCCCGCCCGCTTGCAGAAGGGAGCCTCCCCTTCGAGGCCGGTGCTGACGGGGTTCCGGGATTCGCGCCCTTCGGGTCGGGGAGGTCCGTCCATGTGACCGGGCTCACCCACGACGAGCGCGGCTATCCGGACACGACCGATCCCGCGGCGCACAACCGGCTTGTGCAACGGCTCGTCGCAAAGGTTGAGTCGGCCCGCCGGGATATCGCCGACTACGAGGTCACGAACCTCGACGCCGAGACGGTCTTCGTCACTTACGGCCCGCCGTCGCGGACGGTCGAGCAGGTGATGCGCGACCGCCCCGACGATACGATCGGCCACCTCCGGCTCAGGGTCGTCTGGCCGTTTCCCGAGTTCGCGCTTCGCGAATTTCCGAACGCGAAAGTCTTCCTGATGCCGGAACTGAACATGGGCCAGATGGTGCGCGAGGTCGAACGCCACGTCGACCAGCCGGTCGTATCCCTCCCGAAGATCGGCGGCGAACTCCATACCCCCGCCGAACTCGTCCGGGCTCTGGAGGCGCACCGATGATCGCGCCCGACTGGTTCAGGGACGATCGGCTCCCCCACATATACTGCACCGGGTGCGGGAACGGGACGATCATCAACTGCACCCTCGCGGCCGTCGAGGAGATGGGCTGGGAACGGGACGAGACGGTCTTCATCTCCGGTATCGGGTGCTCGTCCCGGGCTCCCGGCTACATCCTCACCGACTCGCTCCACACCACCCACGGGAGGGCGCTTGCGTTCGCGACAGGCGTGAAGATGGCACGACCGGACTTCAACGTCGTCGTCTTCACCGGAGACGGCGACCTTGCCGCCATCGGCGGAAACCACTTCATCCACGCCTGCCGCCGGAACGTGGACATGACCGTGGTCTGCATGAACAACCATATCTACGGGATGACCGGCGGACAGGGGAGCCCGACGACTCCGCCGGGAGCCATATCGTCGACGACGCCTTATGGGGCGAGTGAACCGGCGTTCGACCTTGCAGAACTCGCGGTCGCCGCCGGCGCGAACTACGTCGCCCGCTGGACGTCCTACCATGTAAAAGAGCTCACGAAGGCCATCACCGCCGGGATGCAGACGCCGGGTCTCGCCTTCGTCGAGGCACGGACCCAGTGCCCGACGAACTACGGTCGGCACAACAAACTCCGGACCGTCCCGGCCATGGTCGAGCACCTCCGGAGCCACGCGATACTCGTCCGGAAGTACGAGCGGATGGTCGCAGAAGGAGTGCCGATCCCCGAAGGAGCGTTCACCGTCGGGGAACTCGTCCGGCGGAGCCGGCCGGCGATGGGGGTGCGGCGATGAGGCACGAGATCAGGTTCTCGGGATACGGCGGGCAGGGGATCATCCTCTCCGCGGTCATCCTCGGGCGATCAGCAGCGCTTTACGACGGCAAACACGCCGTTCAGACGCAGGTCTACGGCCCGGAGGCCCGGGGCGGGGCATCGATGGGGCAGGTGGTGATCGACGACGAACCGATCCTCTACCCGGAGGTGGCCGAGCCCGACATCTACGTCATCATGTCGGAGCAGGGGTTTGAGAAGTATGGTGCCCGGGCGCGGGAGGATGCGGTCATGCTCATCGATGCCGACCTCGTCCGGTCGCGCCCGGTATGCCGCCACTACGAGATCCCGGCGACGTCGGAGGCAAAGGAGAACCTCGGGCGGGAGATCGTCGCGAACATCGTGATGATCGGCGCCCTCGTGGCCGCAACCGGGGTCGTGAGCAGGGAGGCGATCGAACGTGCGGTGCTCGACAGCGTCCCGAAGGGCACGGAGGAATTGAACCTGAAAGCGCTGAAGAGAGGATTTGAACTTGGAGAACGGGCGTGTAACCAATGAAATTACTGGAATACGAGGCAAAACGGGTTTTTTCGGGATACGGGATACCGGTTCCGAAAGGGACAGTCATACGGGCGCCGGAGGAGGTTGCAGCACACCTCTCAGACCTCGGCGACGGTGTGGTGCTGAAAGCGCAGGTGGATGTCGGCGGGCGCGGAAAGGCCGGCGGCGTCCTGATGGCCGAACGGGCGACAGCGCTTGAGACCGCCCGGGAACTCTTCTCCCGCGATATCAAGGGCGTCCCGGTCAGGGAGATCCTCGTTGAGGAGCGCCTGGCTATCGATCACGAGTACTATGTCAGCATCGCCGTCGACCGGTCGAGCCGGCAGCCGGTGGTCCTCTTCGCCGATGCCGGCGGGGTCGAGATCGAGAGTGCGGCGGCG
>JBAYQF010000138.1:0-4889 GCA_041677325.1 Methanoculleus sp. | reverse complement strand
GAGAAGGTATGAAAGCCCTATCCCCGTCAGGGTGAAACCGATGCCGAGAGCGACGGCAAGGAGCATCATGCTCCAGATCCTGGTGGTGTAGAGACGGCTGATCGCCGCCGGGAGCGTGAGGAGCGCGATCACGAGGATGATCCCCACCACCCGGATCAGCATCACCACCGTGAGCGCAACGAGCACGAGGAGGAGGAGCGAGAGCCGTTCGACCGGGAGGCCCATGACCTTCCCGTAATCCGGGTCGAACGTGACTGCCTGGAGTTCCCGGTAGAGGAGGGCTACGACGGCGACGATGATTGCGACGAGCACCCCCATCAGCAGGATATCCCCCCGCGGCACGAGGAGGATGTTTCCGAAGAGGTAGGAGAAGAGGTCGGGGGCGAACCCCGGCGTTAAGTAGACAAAGAGTATCCCGACGGCCATCCCCGCAGCCCAGACCGCGCCGATGATGGTATCCATCTGCTGCCGGGCGCGGAGCTGGAGCGCGCCCATCCCGAGCGCCGTCGCCACGGTAAACCCGGTCGCGCCGAGGAGGGGGTCTATGCCGAGGAAGTAGCCGAGCCCTATCCCCCCGAAGGCCGCGTGAGATATCCCGCCGCTGACCGCAACCATCCGCCGCACGACGACGTAGGTGCCGATGATGCCGCAGGCGACGCTTGCGAGCACCCCGGCGATGAGGGCGTTCCTGAAGAACTCGAACCCGAGCATCTCGAACATGCTCACTCCTCCTCCGCGTGCTCGGAGAGGACACGGTGCGGAACGCCGTGGGCGATGAGATCGACCGGGCAGTGGTATGCGGCCTCGAGCATATCCGCCGTTATCTCGTTCGTATCGTGCGTGTAGAGGCGCTGGTTCAGGCAGGCGACCCGGCTCACATGCTCAGGGAGCACCCCGATGTCGTGGGTCACGAGGACGATCGCCATCCGCTCGCGGAGCCCGTCGAGGATGCCGTAAAACTGTGCCGTCGTCGGGGCATCCACGTAGACCGTCGGTTCGTCGAGGAGGAGCACCTTCGGGTCGCCGACGAGTGCCCGGGCGATGATCGCCCGCTGCTGCTCTCCGCCGGAGGGGCTCCGGATCTGCCGGTCGGCGAGATCGATTATGTTCAGCGTCTCAAGCGCCTCCTCCGTCCGGGCATGATCGTCCGCTCCGTACCGCCGCGGGATCCGGGTTATGTGGCCGAGGCGGCCGGAGAGGACCATCTCCCGCACGGTGATGGGATACTCAAAGTCGAACGTCCGAAACTGCGGAACGTAGCCGAGGTTCTTCCGCGCCGCCGGCCCCGTGCCGCCGAGGATCCTGACCGTGCCGCGAGAGGGGGTGAGGAGACCGAGGATCACCCGAAGGAGCGTCGTCTTCCCGCCGCCGTTCGGCCCGATGATCGCGTAGAAGTCGTCGGGATATATGGCGAGGTTCACCTCCTCGAGTATGGTATGGCCGCGAAACCTGACCTCGACGTCCTCAACCTCGATAACGGGGGCGGTCATGGCCTGGTGCTCTGTGCAAACGCCGAGGCAACGTGGCGCGTGTTCGTGAGGTAGTCCTCTTCGAGCGGGCTCACCAGCACCACCCTGCCCCCGATCGCATCCGCGATCACCTCGGCGCTCCGGACGGAGTGCTCGGGCGATGCGAATATGACCTGGATATGCTCCTCCTCCGCCTGCCTGATGAGGTGTTTTATCCTCTGCGGCGAGGGCTCCTTCCCCTCGTTCTCGATCGGCACCTCGGTAAAACCGTAGTCTCGGGCGAGGTAGGCCCACGACGAGTGGAGAACCATGACCGTCTTCACCCCGAACTCTGCAAACTCACCGGCGATCTCTGCGTCAAGGGCGTCGAGCTCCTCCAGGTAGGCATCGGCATTCCGGCGGTATTCGTCGGTGTTCTCCGGATCGACCGCTATGAGCCCGTCACGGATGTTCCCGACCATGACCTTCGCATTCTTTGGGGATGTCCAGATATGGGGGTCGGGTCGCGCGCGATCGTCGTCGTCGGCCGCGATCAGGACGATCCCGCGCGAGGAGTCGACGATCAGCATATCGGGGTTCAGGGCGGCGATCTTCTCCCGCCAGATGAGTTCGAACTCGATCCCCGAGCCGACCACGGCATACATATCCGCCCCTGCGACGTCGACGAGGACCCCCGGCGGCGGTTCGTAGGTGTGCGGGTCGGCTCCCGGCGGCACCAGCAGGATCGCCCGGACATGATCGCCCCCTACCCGTTCGACGAATTCCTGTTCTGGCGGTATGGTGACTGCGACGACAATCTCCCCACAGTCCTGCCGGTCGGCTCCGGTGCATCCCGCCGTGGCGGCCAGCAGCAAAAAGACGGTGAATACGGCTGCAACGAGACTCTTCTGCATCCCCATCGATCTTTCCTCCGGGTTTGGCATATATCTAAATTTTTCCCCACGGGATCAGGAGCGGTCGCCGTGAGACCCGCAGCAGCGGTGATCGTGCTCGATCTCCCCGCAGACGCTCATCATCGGGTGTCCGAGCGACGTGCACATCCTGTCGGTGAGGTCTTTTGAGAAGCACTGCTCGATCTTCCTCGCCTCACTGCAGGCCTCTTCAGGATCGAGACCGTGGCGGCTGAGCACCAGGGCGACGATCCGGTGGCGGCGGATCAGGAATCGGGCGTATTCGGTGCCGTGAGGGGTGAGGCTCACCCCGTGGTAGGGCGTATGCTCGATGTACCCGGCCTTTGCAATCTCCGTGAGCGCTTTCGTCACCGTCGAGGGTGTGACAGAGAAATGGGCGGCGATCTCGGTCGTCTTCACGACGTCACCCTGCATATGGATGTACTTGAGGTATTCTGCCTTCTTCGAGGAGAGTTCCTGCCCGGTGATCCCCTGCATGGAGAGGGGTAGGAGTTGCCGGGAGAAAAAGTTTCGCAGGGGCTAAACTTTCTCGCCGCCGGGCGGGACCAGCTTGGCGGTGACGTAGTGTCGGCGGTTCCCGGTTATCACAGCCCGCCCGGAGAACCCGAACGGCAGATCCTCGTCTACGACGACGTTGAGGTAGCAGGAGTTCCGGCAGACGGTCGAGCCCGGCGCGTTTTTCTCGGTCGCAACGATCGGCGTCTCCCGCCCGAGCCAGCGCTCGTTGTAGGCGTCGTATATCCGGTTTGTTTCGGCGAGCAGCATGCGGGAGCGGTCTTTTCGTATCCTCTCGGGAAGATCCTTCAGGGCCGCCGCGGGAGTGCCGGGCCGCCGGGAGTAGCGGGTGATGTTTACCTTCACGAACGCCGCCCTCCGGAGGAGATCGAGTGTCTGCGAGAACTCTTCATCCGTCTCCCCGGGAAACCCCGTGATGAAGTCGGAGGAGATCATCATATCCGGGAAGCGCTCCCGGAACGTATCGACGATCCGGACGACGTCGGCCGCCCGGTAGCCGCGCTGCATCCGCTCGAGGACAGCGTCCGAGCCCGACTGGACGGGGAGGTGGAGGAACCGGAAGATCTTGTCGCTCTCGTAGGCGTCGACGAGGGGCTCGAGGATCCCGAGCACCGCGGCCGGATTCATCATCCCCGGCCGGACGGCAAACTTCCCCGGGATCTCCGCTATATCCAGGAGCAGTTCGGGGAGCGACTCGCCCCGGTCGAGCCCCCATGCGGCCACATCCTGCCCGGTCAGCTGGATCTCATAGGCGCCCTCTGCGACGAGGCCCCGGACGGCGTCGAGGATCGCCTCGCGTGGCGCGCTCACGAGCCGCCCCCGGGCAAACCGGGTGATGCAGTAACTGCATCGGCCAAGGCACCCGCTTGCCACCTGCACAACGCCGATCGCCCCCGCCCCTCGGGTTCCGACGCCGTCGGCACGGCTTGCGATCTCGTCCGGGTGGATGATGTGCGGCGTGCAGATCGAACAAATCCTGTCCATCTGGACGATCGGCATGCACCCGGTCACGTAGAGGTCGCGGTCGGCAAAGAGGGTGAGGCGCCGGAGCATCTTTCGTTCGGTCGCCTCGATCACCGTGCAGGTGTTGATGATGACGGCATCCGCCTCCTCAGGCCGCCCGACCCGCGTACAGCCAAGCCCCTCCAGTATCGCAACAAGCCGCCCGGTATCGGCATGGTTGTAGGTGCACCCGTAACTCTCGATATAGACTCGTCTATCCCGCAGTTCCTCAAACGTGATGGCGATCGACCTTCCCTGTGCGCGGTCGGCGGCCGGGGCTGGTTCCCGGCAGGGTGATGCACCCTATCGGCCGGGGGATACTTTCCTCCTCCTGCAGCCGGTTTCGCGCCGAACACAATACTTAACCGCTGGCATTACAACTTCTTTATTCGATGATTAAAATAGGGTTGCTGGGATGCGGCAACGTCGGGCATATCATCGCCACACACGCCGGGAGCATCCAGGTCGTCGCTGTCTTCGATATCATCCCCGGGCGGGCGGAGGGGCTTGCGGCGCTCTGTCATGCCCGGCCCTACACGGACTTCGAGGCCTTCATACGGGAGGACTTCTCGATCGTTGTGGAAGCCGCCTCGGTCGACGCCGTCCACCGCTACGCCGAGGCAATCCTCCGGTCAGGCCGGGACATCGCCATCCTCTCCGGCGGAGCCCTTGCCGACGATGAGTTCCGCGAGCATCTCGTTGAGGTCGCACGGGAGGCGGGAAAGAAGATCCGCATCCCGAGCGGCGCCATCGTCGGGCTCGATAATCTCAAGATAGGCCAGATATCGCCGCCGAGCCTCCTCCTCCTGCGGACGACAAAACCGCCCGCATCGCTTGGGATGACTGCAGAAGCCCGGACAGAGATATTTAAGGGGCTGGCGCACGAGTGTATAAAGCAATACCCGAAAAACATCAACGTCGCGGTAGCGCTGGGACTCGCCGCCGGCCAGGATGCCGATGTGGAGCTCTGGGTCGATCCGGCGGCGGAGAG
>JBAYQF010000137.1:0-4912 GCA_041677325.1 Methanoculleus sp. | reverse complement strand
CATCACGGTCATCCGGAGAGTCAGAGTGCATTGTCATAGATCTGCTGGATCACCTCGAGGGTGAGGTTGCGGGGGTTCGTTGCCATACCGGGATCGATGTACGCCCTTTGGACAAGGGCGGGGAACATATCTTCACAAACACCAATCGATGCAAGGGTCTCCGTGATGCCGAGCGATCGCCGGAATTCCGCTATCCTCTCTGCCGGAGAGATCCGCCCGGCCGTGACCGCTCCGAAGATAGTCCCTATCCGGTCGTATCGTTCCGGCACCGCATCGTAATTTGCCGCGACCACATGCTCAAGGAGCAGCGCGTTGCACCGCCCATGAGTAATGTTATAGATCCCCTCGACACCGTGCGCCATCGCATGCGTTGCCCCGAGGCTGGCGTTCGAGAACGCGAGGCCGGCGTGAAGGCTGGCAAGGAGGGAGAGAAACCGCAGCTCCAGATTTTCGGGATCCTCAATAACCGCCGGGAGCGCGCTATGGACGAGCCGTATCGCCTCGAGGGCGTGCATATCGGTCATCGGGGAACTGCCGTTCGAGGCGTAGGCCTCGACCGCGTGGGAAAGAGCATCCATGCCGGTATCTATGGTCAGATCCCACGACATCGTCGTCAGGGGCTCGGGATCGAGCAGGGAGATATCAGGAATGAGCGCTTTGCTGATGATGACAATCTTTCGTTTCCCTGCTTCGTCTTTGATGACGGCAAACTGGGAGACGTCGGCAGAACTCCCGGCGGTCGTCGGGATGCAGATGAGCGGCGGCGGAGGTACTGGCACACGGTCGACACCCTCGAACGTGAGGATGTCACGCATGCTCGAACTCGTTACCCCGATGCCCTTGGCACAATCGATCGGGCTCCCTCCGCCGACGGCGACGATACCGTTGCACTCCTCTGACTGGTAGACCTCCATGCCCGCCATCACCTCATGTGCGCGGGGGTTTTCGGAGAGAGAATCGAAGATGGTGAACGGCACCTCTGCTTCGGCCAGGCTCTCGGCGACCGGCTCCATCCAGCCTTCGGCCCGGACCCCCGGGTCGGTGACAAGGAGCACCTTCTTCATCCCGAAGTTGCGGGCGTACTGCCCTGCAAGTTCCAGTGCCCCGTGCCCACAGATAAATTCGGGGGCGACAAATTTCCTCAGGTCAAGCGGGTTTCTCCGGGTCATAGTTTTACACGATGATGTTCTGGTGACGGACAGGAATGTTTCAGTTAATAGTACGGAATCGCAACATATATATTTTGGCGATCTGATATGGTGTGCCAATAACTGTTTCGGTATAACACTCAACGATTTTCGAGCCTCTCACCAGGTTTAACATACAAAAATGGTTTGAAGCATGAGATCTCCGGCACCGCCCCGAGAGAGTCGCGCCACATATCCCGGGCAAACCCTGCAGGATATCCAGGCAGTCGCCATCAAGAAAGGGTACCGGGGATCACGCCACGGTCTCAAGGCTGATCCCGAAACACCCCATGCTGAAGAGATCGATATCGTAGTCCGCCGTATCTGAGGCGATCGCCGGGGACTGCCTGACAACCCTGAAGATAGCGGCGTCATCGGGCAGGGCCGGATCCATCGGGGTATCGACGTTCGTCTGGATGACAAGGCGTGCCGGGTCGAGGTTCGCGGCGTAGTAGTCCTTGAACGCAGCCCGCTTCTCCCCGGGGATGACGACCCAGTCGGCCGCCTCGGCGATCGTCACGTCGTTTGGAACCCAGCCGTAGCCGGGGAGGTAGTACTCCGCCCAGAAGTGGCCGCCGGGCGTCCCGGCCATGATCATCTGGTAGCCGCCGAGGGCGCGGGCGGGGATCCCGAGCGACCGGCAGAATGCGGCAAAGAGCATGCTCTGGGTGCCGCAGTCGCCGTGGCCGGTCTCGAACATATAGGTCGACTCGGCTACTTTCGGCTCACGGGCATCGAGCGAGCCGTGCGGGACGTGGCTGTAGGGGTAGGTCTTTATGATATGATAGTAGATCATCTGCGCCTGGAGGTGCGGGTTCGTCTCGTTCCCGACGATCTCCCTTGCCTTCGCCCGGACAGCATCCGTGAGCTCGATGTTTCGCCCGGACTTCGTGTAGAGCAGGTACTCAGGATCGCTCGTGTTGTACTCCCCGACCAGCGCCGGGTCGATATCCTCAAAGATCTGCTCATAGGAGGTGAATGCGATATCCGCCGTGATGACGAGGTTCCCGTTGACCGCTCCCGCCGGGACTTCATAGTAGACGTAGCCGATGGGGCCGGTGGTGAACGGGCCGGCGGCTATAAAGTCGGGAGCCGAGAGGTTTGTGACAGTTACGTTCCTCTGCGCGTCCGTCTCGACCGGGAGCGGGAGCCAGATCTTCAGGGTTCCCGTCAGGGGGAGCGCTTCGTGCGGGATCTCGAGTCGTTCGACACCCGCGTAGCGGACCGGGTTCACGTACGGCCTGGTCCCGTCGGGCCGATCTTCGGCCCAGGCGTACCGGGCGATGTAGTCGAAATCGAGATCCCTCGCGTTCAGCTTCTGCATCTCATCGGGGTGCGCGTAGAGGTAGTTCCCGGCGACGTCATAGAAGTAGAGCGTCTCGTTCTCCGAGACGATCGTCTGGGCGTGATTATCCAGCCAGTCGGCTATCGCCGCATCGGTGATTCCGGGAACCGTCTCCCGGAGCGCCTCTTCTGCGGCGCTGCGGTCGAGCGGGTACTCCATATACGTCCGGTTCGCCCGGAAGATGGCGTTCCTCGCCCTTAACGCCTTATCCACATCACCGGCATCGGTGTAGAGGGCGTAGGCCTCTGTAAACCGTTCTTCAGCGAGCCGGTAATTGGCAGCTCCGTACTCGGCGAGCCCCCGGGCGTAGGCTGCATCGGCCGGAGCAACTGGATCGCTCTTCTCTTCCGTTGTGGCGATGCACCCTGCTGCGGCGATGAGGAGCAAGGCGGATGCAACAAGGAGAGCCGTGACCGCATGGTATCTCATAGTAGAGGGAAGATGCGGAATAGGTAAAAATCTATCTATTTTATCAGAGTCGTTTTCGTCGATTATAGATGATTCTTAGCAGTTTACAGCGCGGCAAAAGGGGAGGGAGTTTCAAAGCCGCGCTCGCCACATCGTGAGAAGCATGGCCTCCAGCGGGCAGGGGCATCTACAAAACCTGACGATGAACATGGCGGCCGCAATTCTTTTAGATATCTCATAAAGCTCTCAATCCTGCCGATAAAATGGGGGAATATATATATGATTGATGATTACCTACTCATCAGAAGCGGAGGCTTTTATGCAAAACGTTGTACGTAATCTTCTGATTATCTCCCTTGTTGCCTGCTGTCTCATCGTCCTGCCCTCGAGTGCCCAGCCCCCCATGGGCGGGGACAACGGATGGTATGCAGTCAACTGCAACATAAATGGAGCTCAGGTCTACTTCGGTAACGACTACAAGGGCACGATAGAGGCCAGTGTGCTCTACGTGCCAGTCTACACGACCGGAACCCCCTACAAGACGTTCCATGTTGAGAAAGACGGCTATTCGACCCATTACGGGGATATAACCGCAATTCCGGGTAAAGGAGAGACAATCGATCTCTACGCGACCTTAAACCCGATCCAGCCTACACAGGAACCGATGATCGGAGGAGATATCGGCTGGTACACCGTCCACGCCAACGTTGACGGCGCTACCGTTCAGTTCGACAACGAGGTCAAAGGCACCATCAACCAGGGTGTCCTCTCCGTGCAGGTTTACACGACCGGAACTCCATACCGGACCTACACCGTCTCGATGAGCGGGTATCAACCCTACACGGAGTTGATCGACCAGTATCCCGGCACGGGTGAGACCGTCGATCTCCACGCGACGCTGAGCCCCATGGCGACCCCCACACAGTCGCCCGTCTCCCCGGTTCTCGCCGGCGCCGCCCTTCTGATCGCCGGGCTGTTGCTGGTTGTAAGGAGAATGAACTAACTTATACTTTTTTTCCACATGGAGGGGCGGAACGGGGCCTGTTGCACCGGAAGCTGAGACCCGCGCGACCCGTCAAAAAAGTCCGAAGGGGAGCCGTCAGGCTGCTCCGGCCGATTCCTCCGCATCTGCAGTCGCCTCATGATGATCGAGCACCCACCCGACCAGCAGCGCGGTCGTCGAGAGGGGGAGCGCGATGACGAGCGGATCCATGTCCTGCCACGGCACGGAAGGAACCGCAGGCACCCCGAAGAGGAGGTTCGAGAGCCCGAGCGCCGCCGACTCCTTGACGTGGACGAAGACCGTCCACGCGAACCAGGCCGCCGTTCCGGCAATGAAGCTCATCTTCACAGCCTGAAGCGACGATCTTACGCTATACACGGCGTGGGCATGGGCCGGCGGGAACGCCGACGCAGAGAGGCCCATGAACATCGCCGTCGCCCGGGCGATGATGCTGTCGGGCATGACGAAGGCGGGAACAATGCTTACGGCGATCATAATGACGGTCGCGATCCGGATCGGCCGCATCGTTGCCCCGGTGCGCCGTATGACGTTGAACCCGAACGACGCCCATGACGCGGAAGAGGGAACCGAGCGTGGACATCGTAGCGGCAAGGAACGCCAGCATGCATATGACGATGAAGAGGTCCGGCATCGCTATGAAGTTCGAGTCATACATCGCCGCAACGGATGTCATGTCCACACTGCTCGCTGTGGGTGATGTCCCCGGGAGGTGATGCCGTTATCTTCTGATCACTCCCGCTCGACTGAAGGAGACCGCTACGGGAGATCATCAGGAGATTTCACCACTCAGGTGGCAGGAAAACGGTGAAACAAAAAGCAGAAGAGTCAAAAGAGGAGAGATTTATTGCATCGGTAAGATGCCCTGAGGCCGTAACCAATCGATATCGACAAGAATGCACATTGAACCATATTCCTCATGTGAAATATCTAGACCCAGCAACGATTGAT
>JBAYQF010000136.1:0-4929 GCA_041677325.1 Methanoculleus sp. | reverse complement strand
TCAGCCTCTCGCTCGTCGATGTCGTCGATATAACGGGCAACACGATCCGGGTCAGGGGGCTTGAGGCCCTCGACGGGACGCCGGTTCTCGACATCAAACCCTACTCACGGGAGATAGACTGTCCGGACTGACCGGGTGCAACCGGGAATCCTGGCTGCCCGTGAATCAGGGAATATTCCAGCATCTTTTTTATGAAATTTTCAACCCGTGCCCCTCTCGACCGAAGGGCGCACGGCACCGTGGGGGTGATCTTAAAAATGAGCGGTTTTTTCCTCACAGGGGTTAAGAGGACAGGTCTTCCTGTCCAGGATCGCAGGACGACTCACTTCACTCCTATCAATCGTGCCGAGTTAGCGATCACCGGGATCGAGGAGAGTTCGTGCAGGAGCGCCCCGGTAATCGGCGTCAGGATATTGAAGATGGTGAGGGATACGGCAAGGAGAAGGACGGCAACGGCGAAGATGAGGTTCTGCCGGATGGTACGGAGGGCTTTTTGCGAGATGTCGATGATCTGCGGAAGTTTGAGAAGATCATCCGACAGGAGCACGACATCAGCGGTCTCGATGGCGACATCCGTGCCGGCGTTGCCCATGGCGACACCCACATCAGCGGTCGCAAGCGCCGGACCATCGTTCACTCCATCACCGACAAACGCCACCCGGTGCCCTGCCTCCTGAAACCGCTTCACGATCCCGACTTTCTCTTCCGGCATCATCTCGGCATGAGTCTCGGATATCCCGGTCATTTTTGCGATCCTGGCGGCTGTCTCCCGGTTGTCGCCCGTTACGATGACCGTCCTGATGTTCGCCGTGTTGAGGGCGGTAACGGCCTCCAGTGCATGCTCCCGGAGCGTATCCTCTAAGACCAGAAGACCGCTGACCGCATGATCGATCATCACGACGATGACACTCTTTCCTTCGCAGGTTCTGACGTCGATCTCCCGGAGAACAGCCTCCGGGAGGCTGAACCCCATTCGGGAGAAAAGTTTCGGGCGCCCGAGCAGGATCGTGTGCCCGCCGGTTCGGGCCTTCACACCGAGACCTGTCAGAAGTTCGCAGGATTCGGGATCTGCAACTGCGATCTCCCGATCGGCGGCAGCCCGAACGATCGCCCTGCCCACCGGATGTTCGCTGAACTTTTCAGCGGATGCGGCATATCCTAGCAGGCTTGTTTCGAGTACGCCATCGAAAGGAATCGCATCGACAAGCTGCAGTTCCCCGAGTGTGAGCGTCCCGGTCTTGTCAAAGATCACGGTATCGACACGAGCCAGAGCCTCTACTGCCGCCCCCTTCTTCACAAGGCTGCCCCTGAGTGCAGCATTCCCGATTGAGGCAACGAGTGCCGTAGGTGTCGCGAGGACGATTACACACGGGCAGAAGACGATGAGCATCGTGATCGCCTGCAGGATGTTCCCGCTCCACCACCATAGCAACAGCCCCAGGATGATGGCGGCAGGCGTATACAACATTGCGTAGCGGTCAAGGACTCGCTCAACGGGTGCTTTCTCTTCCTGGGCATCCGCAACAAGCCGGCGAATCTGGCCAAGCGTGGTCTCGGTCCCGACCCGGGTTGCACGGACTTCGATTGCTCCGTTCTCGTTGAGGGTACCGGCGAAGACGGTATCGCCCACCTGTTTCTCCACCGGCACGCTCTCCCCGGTTATCGCCGACTGGTTGACGGCAGCTTCCCCAAACAGGACCTCCCCATCAACGGCAATTCGCTCTCCGGAGTGCACAATGAGGAGATCGCCGACGACCAGTTCGTCGAGGGGAAGGGAGAGATCTTTGCCGTTACGCCGGACGATCACCTGATCGGGCAGCAACCCGGCCAGCGCATCAAGCGCCCGGTCGGCACGGGCGGCGACAAGTTCCTCAAGGAGTCCACCAAGGAGGAGGAGCACGGCGACGACAGCAGCAGCAGAGTACTCCCCGATCATAATGGCCGCAGCTGTAGCGAGGGAGACGGGGATATCGGCAGTGAAATCGCCTTCGCGTATCCCCTGGGCGGCACTGTACCAGATGAACGAAGACCCGACCAGGGCGGCCGTAAGATACATCCAGTTTACATAGGCTCCCGGGGTAGTGCCGGCGAGGAAGCTGGAAACCTGGTACAGAACGGCAACCCCGAGGAGGATGCCGCTCGCGAGCGTGAAGACCGTGCCCGGGGCGAGCAGAAATTCTCTATAATCCCGGAGGAGAGACCGGGGAACAGCAATCAATGGTCCAGAAGAATCATGAGTCACGTCCATTCTCGAATCACCGTATATAAGATACCGGAGAAGGGGATCTGTTGGGCAGAATGGACAAAAAGGCCCGTCTGCAACACGCCCTTCAAGTATTACATATTCTAATCGAAATCATACTTAATCTTATTTATCAACTTTAATTTTCATAACTCCAGTCGCAGAGTGGTTCATCTATCGGGAACTGCATCATTGGAGCCCCGGCTCTCTGCTGCCCGGCAGTCA
Source organism: Methanoculleus sp. (assembly GCA_041677325.1). Classification (GTDB taxonomy): domain Archaea; phylum Halobacteriota; class Methanomicrobia; order Methanomicrobiales; family Methanoculleaceae; genus Methanoculleus. The sequence goes on along the minus strand of JBAYQF010000136.1, from coordinate 2,462 downwards.
CACTTCAATCGCAGGCGCAACGCCGGACGATAGTCCCGCATAAAAATCATCCGCCGGGAGCGGATACAGGCATGCCGTTCGATCGAGTAAGGCTTTCAAACCTTACGGCCTCATCCGCGTGGCCGAACCATCCGGGAAAGACACCGTTCGCATCCCGGTCGGCGAGGCCAGGGCTGTTGATGCTGAATTCCCTTCGGTCGCGGCCTTCTCAGTCTAGAAGACGCAGTCGCCGCAGGTCGGCATGAAAACCTCTCTCCCGGGCGGGCTACGAATCCTTCTTCTCCCACCAGATCTTCACCCGGGTCGAATGCCCGGGTACGACGATGTCGCCCTCTTCGAGTCCGGCATGTTCCTCCAGGTACCGCCCGAGCACCTCCTTCTGCTCCCCGGTCACGGCAAAACACTTCGATGCAAAATGGTTGATCGCCTCGTTGAGGTCGGTAAACCGATTGGTGTGCCGGAGGGGGAACGTCTCGATATTCGGGTAGATGCCCATCGAGTACAATACGTTGTAGAGGATGTCGCATTTGGGGGAAGAGGCAAACGATGAACCGTGGAGGAGGGGCCAGAGCTCCCGCGACATCGCATCCCACGATGTCTCCCCGGCAAACCAGTAGATGTAGACGTACCGGGAGGACGCCTCCTCAAGTTTTCTGACGGCATCCACGATATCGGGAACGTCAAGAGAATATGATGCGAATACGATGTCGTATGGTGGGCTGAGATCGTCTGATACGCTGACGTCTTCCCACCGTTTCGGCACCACATCGATGTTACTGATCCGTTCCGCTGCTATCTCTTCATCGAACACCGACCGCATCCCATCCGAAGGCTCGACCGCCGTAACGTGGCGTACCCGCCGGGCGATGGGGAGGGCAAGGGCTCCCGGCCCCGCCCCGACATCGAGCACCCGTGACGAAGGGGTTAAAGGTAGATCGCGGAGGGTCTTCTCGATCCGCTCTCCGTTGTTCTCCTGCGCCGCCCGGTAAAATCTGCGTGCCGCGCCTTTTGTGTCCCAGAAACTTGCATCTGCTGAGTTTCGGTTCGCTTCGTGGTGCCGTCTCCGCTGTTCTCTCCATACAGTATTCCAGTCTATCGAGTGTGTTTCCATACAATTCTTCCTGGCGTTCTCGAATCATCGTTTTCATTCGTTCATAGAAGATGATTTCCCGGCGAGCATCTCGGAATACAATGCACATCGTCCCGTATCAGTGGGGTAGGCGAACTGGATTCCGCCGTTGCCGCAGACCATGCAGAGCGGTCGTGCGGCGTCGAAGTCCACATCGCCCCCGGCGGTGGCGTGTCGGTCGTCCACCTCTAGATGAACGACCGTTCCGATGACGAGCGCATACTTCTCCCTCGTGATCTCCTCGACGAGTCGGCACTCCATCCAGGCGACCGCCCCCTCTATGCCGGGCGGTGCGACGGCGGTCGAAGACCGGGGTATAAGTCCCGCCTCCTCGAATTCGTCGACCTCGGGCGGGAATCTCCGGGCGCAGATCATCACTTCTTCGATCATCGCCGCCGGCGGCACGTTGACGACGAACTCCCCGGTCTCTCTTATGTTGTCGAGGGTATCGCGCCGCGACCATGTGGCAAGGACGATCTCATCGAGAGATCGGAGGATCGGCGTAATGTTCCCCTACGGTGCGACATTGTGGATCCCGGCCTTTGAGATCGTCGAGATGAGCACCACGGGGAACGGCAGGACGTTTCCGCGTTTGTGCGGCGATAGTTGCATAATTCTTACGCCCGTTGAATAGTATCTCAGTATTGCGCTGGGCGGCGCTTACCGCCTTTCCAGCACTTCGACCAGCGTGCCGATGGCCTGATACCCGTCCGTCAAAGCCTGTCCGCCGAGACCTGCTTCAAGGATGCCGGGCTCCTGCGGGATCTCGCAGACGATCCGGGAGGATTCCGCAACCTCTTTGCGCATCCGGGCCGCCATGGCCGGATCCATTTTGTTCAGTACGTAGTAGAGGGAGACACCGATCTTCTCGGCCATTCCCGCAATCTTCTCTGCAAGTCGTAGCGACTCGAACGAGGGGTCGAGCACCATGAGGATCACGTCGGCCTCCTGATCGATCCCGCGACCGAAGTGCTCGATCCCCGCCTCGGTGTCTGCGATAACGACATCGGCATCACCAAGGCGGAGGCTTTTGAGAAACTGCCCGGCAAGCATTCCCATCGGGCATGCACATCCTTCCCCCGCATCGTGTATCTTACCTATAGCAACGAGCCGGACACCATGGTCCTCGGCGACATAGTCCTTTGGAAGGCTATCAAGCGTCCATGTCCCCTCGATCAGGTTAGCGGATGCACCGTCTCGTATCACCGTCATGAGCTTCGCCCCCACGGTCTTCTTGCCCCCGAAGTAGTTCATCAGGTCGTGCGGCGCATCCGTCCCAAGCAGGCGGTGCAATCCGAGGTTTGACTCGTCGGTATCGACGACCAGCACGGGG
>JBAYQF010000135.1:0-4965 GCA_041677325.1 Methanoculleus sp. | reverse complement strand
TCCGAGCCGGGCACGGAGGGCGCAGAAGAGGACGGTTGCGGCCTCTCGCGGGGGGAGATCCACCGGTGCTGCGGTCTCGACCACTTCCGGCACCTCTACGGGCTCTTCCGGCGGAGGTGTCTCCTCCGGGCGGCGGCGCCGGAAGTACCACCCGGTGCCGGCCGCGGCGGCGAGCGCCGCTATGAACGGGAGGGGGGAGAGGCCTTCGCCGCGGATCAGGATGGTCTCAACCTCACTCTCCGAGGCGTTCAGGGGGTAGCCTGCGGCGTGGAACTCCGCGCGGAGGGTGTGCTCCCCGGCGGGGAGGACGATCTCCTTTTTGTAGGTCCCGTTCCTGTCGGTCTCCGCCGCGGCGAGGGTGCTGCCGTCGATCCGGATGAGGACGGGGGCGAGCGTGACCGGGAGGCCGTCCGCCATGAGGTCTCCTGTGCAGGCGACGGCCGTCCCGTTCACCTCCTCGAGGGCGAGGGTGATGGTGGTCTCCTGCGTCAGGATCTCGAACGTTGCGACGTTTGAGTAGACCGTGCCCGCGGTCGCGTAGGCGATGTGGGGGCCTGCGGCGACACGATCGATGCGGTAGGGGAGGGTGTAGGTGCGGTCGTCGCCGAGGGTGGCGGTCGCCGCCGGTCGGCTGTCGATGTAGATCGCGATGGGTGTCCCCGGTGTGCCGCCGGTGTGCGCCCCGGCGATCGCGAGGGTCTCGCCGTACCGCCCTGCGGCCGGGGCGACCGTGATGGTGAGGGGGGATCTCGGGGCGGTGGTGCCGGTGCCGGTCTGCCGGTCGTCCACGGCGTCCGCGATCTCCGCGAAGTCGTCGACGCTCTCGCGGTACGGGGTGGAATTGATATCGTAATTTTCGGCGATCCGGGTGGTTACGGTCTCCCGTTTCGCGTAAGCGTTGAAACTCTCACGCATCTTCTGCCGGAGGGCCTCGCCCTCGTAGGCGACGGCCATCCTCTGCTCGCCGTCCAGGATCTCGATCTCAAGGCGCTGGAGGTCGTCGAACCGCCGGGTGTCGTTCAAGAGCGTCGCAAGGGCCTCCTGGTTCATCCTGTTGTTCTTCTGGAACTCGCCTATGTCTGTTCCAGCGACGTCGAGGGTGACGACGAGCCGGTCGAACTGCCGGGAGAGATCGCTGTAGTGGGCGAGGTCGCGTTCGGCGCTCTCGTAATCCTTGAGCTTGATCGTGAGGGCGAGGGTTCCGGTTCCCCCGAGGAGTTCGTCCATCAGGGGGACGAGTGCCGCGGCGTTCCCCGGGGAACGCTCTTTGACCGTTGCGGGGTCGGCGTGGGCCGTGGTCGATATGTCTTTTGCGGTGTAGAGGACGGGGTCGGTCGCCTGCGCCCCGAGGAGGATGAGGACGAGGATGGTCGCCGCTACGAGGACGATCTGCGACGTTTTCATGCGGCAAGGATCTCCAGGATCTTTTGGACGACGATGTAGGCAAAGAGGGCGACTCCCGCGGCGATGAGGTAACTGATGTAGCGCATGTAGCGCGGCCGCGAGAACGCCCCGTCGATCAGGACGGCGACGACGAGGAGACCGATCAGGGCGAGGACGAAGTAGACCTCAAGGTCGAGCGTCCGGTTCAGGATCATGAAGAAGGCGATGACGATGAACCAGACCGCAAGTGCGGCTGCCGCATAATATTTCTTCGCACCCGCCATCCTGATCACTTTTTTGGCTCTACCGATGATAATGTTATTGAAATTGCGGTCTTCCTCTTCCTGGAGGGTGGGGGGGATCTGACGGTTTTGTGGGGCGGCAATGGCCCCCTGTTATCGTGGCCGGCACCTGTATCATGGCGATGCGATGGAGCGGTCCTGGCTCCATGGACTCGAAGAGCAGCTGTGCACCCCAAAGAAGTAGGCCGGGAGGCGTCGCCATTTTCATCCCCGATCTCTTGAACGGGGATGTCCCGCTCCCCCCTTCGCTTCCACGCATTACAAAGAGTAGTTCATACCTGAATGCCTTCGGCCAGAGCCTCGAGGATAAACAGATTTTCGCTTCGAACCAGTTCGGCGAACTCTTCCTCGGTATAACAGAGCGGTTCGATCGGGAGATCGGTAAGACCGAGAATTACTGCCGCCCGTCTATGGAATCGCTCGCGGAAGTCTCCAACGACGATGAGGTCGATATCACTCCCTTCGTGGAAATCACCGCGGGCAAACGACCCGTACAGTATGATGGAAGAGACGTTTTTACACGCACGGATATCATCTGCAAGCTCCCGGATCTGCTTGATCACTGAAAGAGCGCTCTTCTCGCGGCGTTGCAGATCGAGTCCGCGTACTCGATGCATTCCCCGGCATCCTCCCTGTCATAGTATTCCGACGGCGTTAGATTCCCCACGATGCTGTCCGGGTAACGGGCCATGATATAGGCGCTGTCGAGTGCCTTCGCTCCAGCCTTCAATTCCAGGAACGAAGGTTCGAACTGACTGATCTCTCTGAGTAGTTCGTAGACCGAGTGTGTCAGGATCTTCCGGTATCCCCGGGCATACAACAGGGCTTTCAAAGCCTTTTCCGCACCCTGCTGCGCCTGAAAACATGCCCATTCAAAGTCGCCCGATCGGCAGCTGTTCTGTGCGCTGATGAGATCCCTCTCCCCCTGTCGCAGCCACCGGTCCGCTTCCCGCATATTCGCATCCATGGTCCCTGCCCGATGATTATCACCAGTTGTCACTTCGAAGATATAAGTGCGCCGCAGCCTCCGTCATCACGTTTGCACGGAACCTCTTGCTCATCCGTTCGACAGAGACCAGATCTACTCTCTCTGAAAGAGGTCTCAAGGAAATCTTCCGGATCCGGCTGATTCTCATGCGTGTCCATCTCCGGGCGGGATGAGGAGATGATATCCAGATCTGATCCCGGTGTATCCTCCCCGTGGGACACGGAGTCGAGGATACAGTTTGTCTCAATGCTGTATCTCCGACCGGAAACTCGCGCTTGAGAAGAGCCGAAACTTGCGGATTGATATTCGATCACCCCCGGGATCGCCGATGAGAGTTCTTTACCGGTAGGAGGTTGGCCTCGGCCCGGAGATGTTCTACGAGATGTGGCCAGATCAATTCTTTCGACACCGCCGAAAGAGATGGCACGGTCTTCGAGCACCCCCACAGTGTCAGGAGGGCCGCAAAAAGGCTGCGACGGGCTCAGCGGTGGCTGTCAAAGAAGGTTCTCGGCAGCCGGAACCGCCGGAAGCAGCGGCTCCAGATTGCCCGGATCCATGAGCAGGTCGAGAACCGCCGCAATGATTTTCTGCACACGTGGAGCCGATACTATGTTGACCGGTATGACCATATCGCCCTGGAACACCTGAGCATCAAACCGATGGTCGAGTCCCTGGATGCAAAACTCCGCGGCAGATCCAGAGCTCTTCTCGATGCCGCGTGGTACAAGGCCAGATCGTTCATCCAGTACAACGCTGCGAATGCTGGTACGTATCTCCATAGTATCGATCCGGCCTACACGACCCGGGATTGTTTCCTCTGCGGACACCGGGAAAAGAAAGACCTCTCGCAACGCACCCATTGCTGCCCGGTATCGAGAGATCTGAACGCCGCACAAATCATCCTCGAACGAGCTTCCGTAGGGTGGGACACACCCGAATCGACGCTTGTGGAGATCAGGACCACTACACCACCAAACTCGGTGGTGTAAGTCCCGGTCAACGAAACAAGAATCTCCCGGCTTTAGCCCGGGGAGAGTGTCAACAGATTCTCTCTCGTTGCCACGCACCCGACTGTGGTCGTCTCTCATCCTTCCGGGGTGTCGTACCGACCGGAGTCTGCCATGTACTTCTCAAAGCGGCGGGCGTCATCGCCTTCCCGGTAGAGACCTAACTCGATCTTCTGGGCCATATCGTCACCATCATCGCAGGTGAAGACGTTGGCAGCGGATGGGGCGGGGGTTCACCCTCTACCGACTGCGACGTAGATCGCTGAAGAGCGTGACGGCGGAATAGGGAGTCCGTCCTCCCGGAGCCCCTCGATGTGGAACTCGATCGCCTCGTGCATCTGTTCTTCTGCTTCCTCACGGGTTGCTCCGGTGGCCACGCACCCCGGAAGATCGGGAGAGTATGCCGAGTAATTGCCGTCGGTCTGCTCGACGATGACAAGAAATCGATACATATTTACCTCATTTTAGTCCTGCCTGTTTGAGAATGCTGTTCAGCGTTCCTGGAGCAAGATCGTCCGCCGGATGCCCGGCGATGGTGATCCGGCCCGATTTTGACGGGTGCTTATACTGCCGGTGACTGCCCCGGGTCGCTACCAGGTACCATCCGTCTGCTTCGATCATCTTTATGCAGTCTTTTACTTTCATTCTTTCCCTGCCGTTTTACCGTATGGCGTTTGAGGCCTCCGGGAGCCCCGGGGGTTGCCGTGCCCCGATTCTTGTATGAGATACTGCGTGAAGGAGCTCATATTCCTTGTGGTGTCCTGTTCCGCATCTTGGTGCTGCAACGCTCGGGACGGTGGTCCATATGATTTCGCCCGCCGGGTTACTGCCTTCTGCTTGATCGCGACCTCAAATCGCCCATCCACAAAGTGTCCGTTTTCAGTTGTTTCGGAGAGCACTGTCGTCTCCCGTACCCGGCGGGTCTCTCCACGTCAGGTCGTCTGCCATCAGGGGCGCGGCCAAACCAAGCCTTCCGGCGGCGGTGGGTGCATAATTATGCCGGAAGAAGGGAATGTCCGGATTATCGCGGAGAAAGCACCGGATTACAGCGTTATCAGTATAGATGGGGCGTATACCTGGCTGAACGCTCAAGCAGGGTCCATCGACTTCTTCCGTGATGTTATTGAACCGGAAGTCGACAACGAAGGCAACCTCAGTATTCCGGCGGTGAAAAGGGTATTCCTTTTTCAGATACGGATGACCCGGCAGTTTTATGAGTCGCTCGCCGAGTATATGGCACTCAATCAAAAAAATGTCGAGGAGGCCGAGAAGAGAGGGGAGATGT
>JBAYQF010000134.1:0-4997 GCA_041677325.1 Methanoculleus sp. | reverse complement strand
GGCAGCCGGTGGTGCTCTTCGCCGACGCCGGCGGGGTCGAGATCGAGAGTGCGGCGGCGAAGGATGAGTCCGCTGTGCGGAGGGTCATCGTATCCCCGCTTCTTACGGATATCCCGCCGTTTTTGATGCGGGAGCTCCTCGGCGGCGCGCCGAAGGAGCTCGCGCCCGTCATCAACAATCTCTACCACGTATTCCGGGAGAAAGACGCCATGCTTGCGGAGATCAACCCGCTCGTGACGACGCCGCAGGGGGTCTATGCCGCGGACGCAAAACTGATCGTCGACGACAACGCCCTCGCCCGCCAGGGGATAACCGTCAACCGCGACCTCTCGGAGCGCGAACGAAAGGCCGAGGAGCACGGGTTCTCCTACGTCGAACTCGACGGAACCATCGGCGTCATCGGGAACGGCGCCGGGCTCACGATGTCGACGCTCGACCTGATCGAGTTCTACGACGGTCGGGCGGCGAACTTCCTCGACGTCGGGGGCGGCGCCGACCAGGAGCGCGTCATGCATGCCGTCAGGCTCGTCGCGAGCATGCCGGGGGTGAACGTGATCGTCGTCAACCTCCTCGGGGGGATCACCCGGTGCGACGAGGTCGCAAAGGGTATCATCGCCGCTGACGTCGCTCCGGCGGTCATCGTCCGGATGGCCGGGACGAACGAGGCGGAGGGCAGGCGATTGCTCGCCGAGTGCGGCTACCGGATGCTTGAGAGCATGGATGCAGCCGTTCGGGCGGCGATGGAGGTCACGGCATGATCTACGGGGACAGAAGCCGTGGGGTGATCGTCCAGAACATCACCGGCAGACAGGGCACGTTTCATACGGAACTGATGAACGCCTACGCCCGCGAGGTCGGCGGGCGGGGCGTCGTTGCGGGGGTCGCGCCCGGGAAAGCCGGGCGGGACGTCCATGGCGCTCCTGTCTACGATACCGTAAAAGAGGCGCTTCGCGAGCACGACGCGACCGCGAGCGTCATATTCGTCCCGGCGATGCACGCCTGCGACGCCGTCATGGAGGCGGCGCACGCGGGGATCGAACTTGCGGTCGTCATCACCGAGCACATCCCGGTTCACGACGCGATGAAGGCCGTTGCCTACGCAAAACTCCACGACTGCACGGTCATCGGCCCGAACTGCCCCGGTCTCCTCTCGCCGGGGGAGTGCAAACTCGGTATCATGCCCGCCCACCTTGCCACCCGGGGCAACGTCGGCGTCGTCTCCCGGAGCGGCACCCTCACCTACGAGGTGGTCGACGAACTCACCCGTGCCGGCATCGGCCAGAGCACGGTCGTCGGGATCGGCGGCGATCCGGTCATCGGCCAGACGTTCGTGGACGTCCTCGCCCGGTTCGAGGACGATCCGCAGACGAAGGCGGTCGTCGTCATCGGCGAGGTGGGCGGCAACCTCGAAGAGGAGGGCGTCCGGTCGACCGATCTTCCGGTCGTCACCTACATCGCGGGTGTCAGCGCCCCGCCCGAGAAGAGGATGGGCCACGCGGGCGCGATCATCGAGGGCGGCGAGGGTGACGCCAGATCCAAGGTTCGACGGCTCCGCACCCTCGATATCCCCGTTGCGTCCCGGCCATCAGAGATACCCGGATTGATCCGCGAGGTGTTATGAACGGCGACCTGATGCTCGCCACCGCCTGCGCCGTGGCGGAGAAGATCGGGGCGCGAGCAGTCGTCTCGTTCGTCGAACCCGCCCCGGTTCTCGCAGAGGTCCCGGACATACCGATCATCCGGGTGCAGGAGCTCCAGCTCGACGTCCTAAAAGACCTCACCATGCATGACATCCTCGAGGTGAGCGAGCGGCATATGCTCGACGCCGCCGTCCACCTCTACCTCCGGAGGAACCTGGAGAACGGCCTCGTCGTCGGCGTCTTCCCCCACGCCGTCATCCTCTACGACATCGAAGAGGGGAAGAACTTCATCAACTTAAAAGACTTCTCCGATATCGTCCCCCGTGAGGTGCTCCACGCCGCCCTCTCGCTCGCTCTCGAGATCGCGGTCGAGGGGAGGGAGGGAAGAGCCATCGGCACCGCGTTCATCATAGGAGATCCGGAGGAGATCTTCCGGCACTCCCACCAGGCGATCCTCAACCCCTACCAGGGCCAGCCCGGGGTGCTCCGCGACATCAAGAACCAGAACAACTGGGAGAGTGTCAAGGAGTTCGCTCAACTCGACGGCGTCTTTGTCATCGACAAGACCGGCGAGGTGCGGGCGGCCGGCCGGTACCTGGACGTCACCGGGCGGGGCATATCGCTCCCCGGCGGCCTCGGGGGGCGGCACCGTGCAACCGCATCCATCACCCACGAGATCCCGGTCATCGGCATCACGGTCTCCGAGAGCGGAGGCATGGTGCGCATCTTCAGGGACGGGCAATGCAAGATCAGCATCCGCTCCGATATCCGCCTCCGAAGTGACGGTTAGAAATGGTTATATGAATTGCAATCATTTCTCTTATCATACTTTAGAACTACGGTGGATTTTATGACCAGAAACATCAGCGTAGAGGGACTTACCCAGATCCCGATCGAGAAGCAGCGGATAGAACTGGTGGAGAGGAAGTGCCTCGGCCACCCCGACAGTCTCGCAGACGGTATTGCGGAGTCGATCAGCAGAGCACTCAGCAGGTCGTACTTCGAGGAATGCGGCAGCGTCCTGCACCACAATACCGACCAGGGCGAGGTCGTTGCAGGAGAGTCCATCCCGAAGTTCGGCGGCGGCCGGATCACGAGACCGATCTACTTCCTCATCTCCGGCCGGGCCACAAAGACCTTCAACGGCATAAACATCCCCGCAGATGCGATTGCCGTCGAGGCTGCGCGGGACTACATCAGAAAGATCCTCCCCACCCTCAACATGGAACGCGACGTCATCGTCGATTGCCGTATGGGGAACGGGTCGACCGACCTGCAGGACGTCTTCAAGTCCTGCACAGGGGCGATCCCGCGGGCGAACGACACATCGTTCGGTGTCGGGCACGCGCCGTTCAGCGAGGCGGAGAGCATCGTCCGGGGTGTCGCGGCGTTCATCGACGATACGCTTCGCCCGAAGTACCCCGTCATCGGCCAGGACTGCAAGATCATGTGCCTGCGTGACGGCGACGCCATCACCCTGACCGTCGCGATGGCGTTCGTCGACCGCTATTGCTCGGGCATCGCCGAGTACATCGAGCAGAAGAACTTCCTGACCGAACAGATAGCAGCGGTCGCAAAACAGTTCACGAAGAGATCGGTCAACGTTGCCATCAACACCGCCGACGACCTCGATGCCGCAAGCGTCTTCCTGACGGTCTCGGGCACATCCGCCGAGATGGGCGACGACGGGTCGGTCGGCCGCGGCAACCGTGCAAACGGCCTGATCACCCCGAACCGCCCGATGAGCATGGAGGCGACGAGCGGGAAGAACCCGATCAACCACATCGGTAAGATCTACAACCTCCTTGCAACGGAGGTTGCGCAGGACTGCGTCGCGAGAATCGACGGGATCGAGGAGATGTACATTCGCATGGTCTCCCAGATCGGCTGCGCGATCGACCATCCGCATGTGGCAAGCGCCCAGATCCTCACAAAACCCGGCTACGATATCAAGTCCATAAAGCCCGACGCCGAGGCGATCATCGACGAGTGGCTGGAGAAGACCCCCACCATCACCGAGAGGGTTATCAGGGGAGAACTCTCTACCTTCTAACCCTTTCCAGGCATTCCGGAGTTGTTCTAACCCATGAGTAAACCGTCACCCCGGCACCCCGTGCCCGGCCCCGGGCTCATCCGCCTCGCCATCCCGAACAAGGGGAGGATCGCCGGGCCCATCAACGACCTGATTGAAAAAAGCGGCCTCCACCTGACCGAGAGCGGGAGCGATCGGAGGCTCATCACCCGGACACGCGACCCGAACGTGGAGATCCTCTTTGCCCGTCCGATCGATATACCGGAGTACGTGGCAAGCGGCGTCGCCGATCTCGGTATCACCGGGAAGGATATGGTGATGGAGCGGGGCTCAGTGGTCGAGGAGGTTCTCGATCTCCAGACCGGGAAGGCCACGCTCGTCGTCGCCGTGCCGGAGGAGTCCGGTATCGAGACCGTCGCCGATCTTGCGGATGCAAGGGTGGCAACCGAGTTCCCGACGATCACCCGCACGTTCTTCGCCGGGCGCGGGATATCCGTGGCGGTGGTGACGGTGGGAGGCGCGTGTGAAGCAACGCCGCACCTCGGTATAGCCGACGCCATCGTCGATCTCTCTTCGTCGGGGACGACCCTCCGGACGAACCATCTCCGGATCATCGAGGAGGTGCTCGTCTCCACGACGATCCTGGTGGCGAATCCCGCTTCATTGGCGGCCAAACGCGAGAAGATCGACGAGATCGTCCTCGCCCTCGACAGCGTCATCCGGGCGAAGGGACAGTGTTACCTGATGATGAACGTTCTCCGGAACGCCCTTGATGATGTGCGAGAAGTGCTCCCCGGCCTCTCCGGCCCGACGGTGATGGATGTGGTGTCCGACGAGAATCTGGTCGCCGTTCACGCCGTCGTGAAAGAAGAGCGGGTCTATCAGTTAATCAACCAGTTAAAGCGGGCCGGCGCAAAAGACATATTAGTCATGCCTATCGAACGGATCATACGCTGAGAAGATGGAGATCTATCCTGCAGTCGATATCCTGGACGGGCGGTGTGTACAGCTTGTGCAGGGACGGCCGGAGGCGGCGACGGTCTACGGCGATCCGGCCGCCTGGGCGCACCGATGGCTCGACGAGGGGGCGAACGGCCTTCACGTCGTCAACCTCGACGGGGCGTTTGGCCGGGCGAGAAGGAACGCCGACCTGATCCGGGCGGTCATCCGCGAGACGGAAGCGTTCGTCGAGCTCGGCGGCGGCATCAGGAGCGTGGAGGATGCCGCGGGTTGGCTTGATGCCGGTATCGACCGGGTGATCGTCTCGACCCAGGCCGTCCGGGAACCGGAGATCATCCGGACGCTTGCCGATGAATTCGGCGGCG
>JBAYQF010000133.1:0-5138 GCA_041677325.1 Methanoculleus sp. | reverse complement strand
GATCCGGCGATGCTCGTCATCGGGTCGGGGACACACCTCTCACCCGAGATCGCCGCACTCCGCGCCCTGACCGAGGTCGCCCAGAGTCGGGGGAGTTACCTGCAGGGCGGCCGCAACGATCCCCAGCGGGAGATGATCATCAGGAAGGCCGGGTACGAGCGGCTGAAGCGGATCAACCGGATGTGGTTTGCCGATGCGGATGCCGTCAATATAACCGATCTCCCCGATGCAAGTACCCGGCGGTTCGACCTCGATATCCAGCAGGTACTCGAGGAGATCGCTCCGCACACCGAGCGGGCATGCATCTGCGATCTCTCCCGGACGGCGGTACCGGTGGTCCGGGTCATCGTCCCGGGATTTGAGGTCTCGTATATGGATCCCGACCGGAAGCGGCCGGCGCAGGGGTGAAACTCTCTCTACAAGCCGGGAGTACAAAAACTCAAGGGTGGGAAGAACGGCCGTTCGCGGAGGGGGGTCAGCAACCCATCGGCCGCCCTTTGCGACAGCCTCCGGGATCACGACACAGCATGGCCATGAGGGTTCTTCTCCTCAGTAGAACCGGACTCTCTTCAGGATATCCACAACCTTTTCTGTGCCGCGATTCAGCGGCCTCTCCTCAGGCTCAAACCGTTTTCCTGCAAGGCCCTGGAATATTGCATGGATCGCCTCCCCGATCGAGGGGCCGTAGCCGCCTTCGAGTGTTAGAGCAAGGGGGAGATCCGTCCCATCGATCAGCATCCCCGTCAGCACACCGTAATCGTCGGGCTCAAGGTTCATCTTCCCATGCTCGTCGTCGGAGAGGGCATCCTGCCCTGCCGAGATGATCAGGACATCCGGGCGGAACCGGGCGATTGCCGGGATGAATATCTCGCGAAAGACATAACGGTAATCAGCGATGGTCGAGCCCGCGCGAAGCGGTGCATTGAGGGTATAGCCCCGGCCCGCACCAGTGCCGATCTCGTCCACCCACCCGGTCTTCGGGAAACTGTTTTCCTCGTGAATCGAGCAGAAGAGAACACGGTCATCCCCGTAGAAGATCTTTTGCGTCCCGTTTCCATGGTGCAGGTCCCAGTCGAGGATCGCCACCCGGTCAACCGAGAGGAGCGCCTTTGCCGCTGCAACCGCGGCGTTGTTGAAGAGGCAGAATCCCATAGCCCGATCGGGCTCGGCGTGATGTCCCGGCGGGCGGACCAGGGCAAAGAGGTGCTCGCCGTCGAGTGCACGCTCCACCGCAGCAAAGGTTGATCCGGCCGCATAGGATGCAGCCTCAAAAGAATGGCGGGTGACGTAGGTGTTCACGTCTAGAAAACAGGTCCCTGTCGCCATCTCCCGCACCCACCGGATGTACCGGGGATCGTGGACCCGCGCAATATCGGCCTCGGTTGCCTGAACCGGGGCGCGCCACTTCACGTTATCCGGGATCCCCGAGAGGGCCGCCCGCAACCGGGCACCCGACTCGGGGTGAGCCTCCATATCATGCCTGGTGAAGATATCACCGTAGATGACTGAGGAACGCATCCTTGTTCAGTTGATGGTGCGTCCCTGCCGGACATCCTCTTCAGTAACGTCAAACACCTGACCGGTGTCTGTAATCCGGTACTGCCCGGTCGCCCTCACTTCGCCGGTTCCGCCGGTCGCATAGGGAACGATGAAGGTACCGTTCACGCTCTCCTGCCGGTAAGTGAACGTCCGGCCGGCGTTCGTGACGATGGGAACCTCGATGATCCCTTCGCCCCTGATCGTGGCTCCGGGGACGTACTCGAATATCTTGACGTACTTCAGGTCGGGTCCATCTTCACCGACGTTGCCGTAGACGTTGCCCTGGGTCTCGTGGATGAGCCGGTAGTGCTGGAGAGCCGGCACCCGCTCAAGCGGGTGAAGGATCGAGTCACCCTGATACTGGTAATACATACCGAGGAGCGTTGCCCCCGTTCCAGGCTGTGCGTTCATATTGTAGGCCTCAACCGCGGCCGCGCCTTCGGCGGCTTCCATCATCTCGGTGCGTATGATGACCGGGTACGAGGTGTTTGCCGCATCACGGTACTCGGCGTAGATCACCTGTGACGACGGATCGGTCATCGAACCGTCGAAGTTATGGAGGCGTGAGATCATCGTCAGGTAATACTCCTGGTTATTGAACACCGTTATCTGGCCGCTCGACGAATCCGTGGCCGACGGAATGATGAAGTTGGGCTGGAATCGTACCGCCCCCACGTCGGGGTCCGCCCAGGTTGCCGGAGCGTGGAACTTCCCGGTATCGAGTTGGATATCGGTGATGACGTAGCGGGTGCCGATGTTATCGAGGATTCGGTTTGCAGCCGCTTCATCGGTCGAGACAAAGTAGGCCGCAGATCCGTTCGGCCCGGTAACCCCATGCTGGAAGGGATTGTTGTTCGGGATGCGCTTTGATATGAAGGTGATCCAGTGGCCGTAGTCCCACCAGGACATGACGCCGTAGGATTCTTCAGGGTAGACGAAGGTCTCCTTATCGTAGATCGCATGGTAGTCGACGCCGGGGTCGGGGGTGTTTGCACCCATCCACTCAAGGGCTTCCATCCAATCTGAATTCATGCCGGAGTACTTGGCGCTGGCGGCAAGAGCGATGTTCCCCGAGAGGGATATCTCGGCAAAGATGAGTGTGATGCCGACGACCACGACGAAGATCCCGGCTTTGAGGTGATCAGGTTGACCCCTCCCCGAACCCTTCGGTTTTCGGGCATCGGGCGCTTTGCCGCCTTTTTTGCCTTTCTTCGCCGGGGTCTCCTGTTTTGCGGCGATCGCGGAAGCAGACGATCCCTTACCACCGCCAACCCCGGGTCGAACGAGGCGGGCGACATCCTTCCAGGTCGCATCTATGACCGCTCCTGCAAAGACTGCGGCGAGAAGTGCAACGTTTGCCGCGAAGTAGTACTCGTAGCGGACGTGAGCGGCGGTCGAGGCAAGGATGACCGCCGTCCATATGAGGACAAAAACATGGGCCGCGTTCACCTTCTCGCGGCTCTGCCAGATCAGGGCGGCCGCCCCACCGGCCGCGAGGACGAGACCCCAGTGGAACGACGCCCAGGCAGCATCGAATGACCAGGCCCGGGCTTCCTGGACTGTCGTGGTGATAGGAGCCTCCCCGAAGAAGGCGATGAGGTTCGATATCAGGAGGTTGTATATCTCCGGCAGGGCGACGTAGAGCACCGCTACGGCGAGGACAGCAACACCCAGAAGCGCGGCCGGGAAGTAGTAATTCGGCCGCTCCCGGAGGAAGACAGAGAGCCCGTAGAGGGCGAGTGTGCCCCCGATAAGGGCAATACAGGCGACGACGTGTCCGAAACTATACAGGGAGAGATCAAGGCCGGGGTGCGGGAAACCGAACGCCACCGTCCCGATGATGACGACGGCGAAAGTGACGGTGTTTACGAAGACCAGGTAGTCGCTCGATCTGCCCTTGAAGAAATCGAGGGTGAACTGGACCAGGGTGAAGGCCGCAACGATGAGCGCAAAGAGGATCATCGTCGGCATGACGAGGTAGCCGAGGAGGTATGCGACACCGGCGAAAGCCGCTGTTATCGCGGGCATCTTCAGGCTTTCAAGATTCGTTCGAGAGAGCGTTATGTCGCGGGCGGCAAGCAGCGCGACGACGTAGGCAAGGACGAAGAACGTCGAGAAGAGCGTCTCCGCGATATGGTGGTCGACGAAACCGAAGAGGGATCGGTAGGCGTAGTTGCTGCCGATGACTGCAATCAGGCCGGCCGCTATGAGGCCGGTCTTCCAGTCGGCGAGCTTCTTCGCAAGCAGGTACGTGACCGGCACCATTGCAGCGGCCATCAGCGGCGGGACCCAGGACGCCACCACCATGATCTCAGGGCGCGTTGCCGCGCCGGCGAGGATACAGAGTGCCGATATGATCTGGATGAAGAGCGGCCCCCAGTATATGACGTCGCCGGTCGGATAGAACGTCATCGCGTCGAACCAGGCGTAACCCGGAAAGTTTGCAACCGTCTGCTCAACCTGGCGCAAGTTGTACCAGGGGTCGTTACCGAGGAGATTGACGCCCTCTGCAGTTATCAGACCTTCAGAAGGAATTCCCCGCGTCCAGAACGTGAGCAGGGCGAACAGGATGATGATACCAATGATGATGTATGGTTGGTACTTCTTGAGATCTATCTGAGCCATCGGACACTCCTTGTTACGAATCTGTTTTCTCCAGACCATTAATAATCTTGGCGTATCTCTCGTGCCGGAAAATAGGATGAACATCAACGATTTTCAATCAACCGTGAAAATATATCCTCAAACGCTTCCGCTTTCTTCTTCCAGCTATGCTCCTCCACCCCGGCGGGCACCCTCCCACCGGAGAGAACCAGCTCATCGATCCTCTCAATGAACTCCTCCCTGCTCCGGTAAACGGCGATATGACCGCCTCCCATCCGGAGCATATCGGGGATGGGGGTGGAGAGGATCGTCTTTCCGCATGCTGAGTACTCGAAATACTTGTTCGGGAGAGCGATATCGACCCACTGTGGAGGAGAGAGCGGGATGAGGCAGATATCCATCGGCGCGACGTAACCAGGGAGGTCGCAGTAATCGACGGCGCCGGTGAAGTGCACCCGGGCACCGACCCCGAGGTCCGCCGCGAGGCCGCGCAGTTCATCCAGGTAACCGGTGAAGAGCGAACCGCCGACGACCAGGAGCTCGGCGTTCGGGTGCCGCGCGACGATCTCGGGGAACGCCCGGATCACTTCGTCGAGAGCATACCACCGCTCAACCGCCCCCGCAAACCCGAGCACGAGAGCGTCGGGGGCGATCCCGAGAGCCCTGCGCATCGCTCCCCCGTCCATAGGGCGGAAGAGATCGGTGTTGACGCCGTTCGTGATCAGTTCCGCGTCGTAACCGTATGTCCGGAGTTTCTCGACGAGCCCGGGCGAGACCGTCGTGATGACGTCGCTGTGGTCGAGGTTGTAGCGGGTGACGGCAAGGACGCCCTCCCGGAGCAGCCATTGGACAGCGCGGTTCTTGTAGTAAGCGGCAGCAGAGTCGGGGAACCAGTCCTTCAGATCGAAGACGACCGGTACGCCGGCCCTCTTCGCCGCCCGGACCATCGCCGTCCCCGCGAGGACGTGGGCGCCGACGACGACGTCGATCTCGTG
>JBAYQF010000132.1:0-5175 GCA_041677325.1 Methanoculleus sp. | reverse complement strand
GCGCGAGACAGGGCGGTCTTCCTCTCCGCGCGAGCCGCCACGGCCCACGACATAAGGATGTGCTTGAAAGAATTGGTCGAACTCGAAAACAGGCCGGATCCGGCACCAACCTCGTCAAGGAAGAGCGAAAACCGGAACAGGGCTTTATCGAAGCCCGATAATGAAAAATTTCAGTTGAATCCACCGAGATTGATTATCAGTTATATGCTAGAGCACTACCGTATCCTCCGGGCACTCGCAGATGGCCCGGAACTCGGCGGGCGATCGGTATACCGCGCCCCGTTTCCCTGCCCGGTTCATGGCTGATATGGCCGAGGGCCGCCGGCGAAGGGCGAGACCCGGGAGTATCCGCCGAGTGTCCGGGGGAGTCGATCGACGTTGAGGACGGCACGGCGATGGCAAAATAGAGCGGTGATCTCCGGATGTCGGGGACGAACACGAGGAGGGCGGAGAGGGCGGTGGGTGGGAACCCGGCGCCGAGGTCGAACGGTCGCAACTGCGGAGCACGAGGAGGCTCACGCCGTGCTACCGTGGCCCCGGGGTATGAGGATCAGCGGCCCGCAACCGCCTGCGCCACCCCCTCCATATCGTGGTCGCCCCAATCCCCGCACTCGGCGACGACCAGCCATAACTCCCGGACACCCTCTTCCAGCCGCACGATCCGGGCAGTTCCGCCGAGGCTCTCCTCGACCTCGAAGAACTCCCGCGCCTTCTGCTCGTTGAACGGACCGTAACGTTCGATACCACCGTGGTCGTTGAGGACCTCGACCCGGTGCTTCAGACGGGAGATGTTCATCACCATGCACCGGAGGAGAGAATCGCCCCGAGATCCATAAACTTTGGGGCGCGGTTGGAGGAAACGGTGAACTCTCTCTTCGCCCTATACCCTTCCCAAGGAGGCCCCGAGATTAACTGCGCACACCCATTCCAGCACCTACGTAGCGCGCAACCCCTCGTATGGTGAGGGGCGGTCCGGCAACTCTATTTTTGGCTCTCTCCGGGCAGGGATCGAACCGCAGCAGGAACCGGGCACGATCCTGAACACCCCGGGGTCGATACCATGCATTATATACTATACACCCGTATCTCTACAGGCAGTGTTCTATCTGCATGAGCAATCCAATGGATTATAATAGAGGAAACAGAAACTTCGGCGGTCCCAGAAACTTCGGCGGCCCCCGTGAAATGACAAAGACCATCTGCTCGGACTGCGGCAAGGAGTGCGAAGTCCCATTCAAGCCGACCGAAGGAAGACCCGTTTACTGCCGGGACTGCCTCCCGAAGCACAGAAAACCCCGGTTCTAAACCAATACCATTTTTTTTGTAAGACATCCCGGAGAGTGGAACCGCGGTTCCAGACGCGCAACTCTTGACGGATCAGGGAGACCCGGGCGCTGCATACCCCCGGTTCCCCGGGGACAAGGTGCGCCCGTAGGCACGAGGGAAAAAAGAGAACGGATCTATGGTATCCCGAGTTCGGCGAACAGGGTATCCCTGAGCGCCCGGAGGGCATCCGTCGCCGCCGAGTCGGTCCGGGTCACGGGCTGGCCGGCCCTCACCGACTCGACCACCGCCGGATCGAACGGGATCTTTCCTGCCACACGGATCCCTTCGGCCTCGCAGTAACTCTCGATCCTCGCGCATATGTCTTCTGCGAGATCGAATCGGTTGATGACGACGAAGATCCGAAGACCGAACCGGCGGCAGACCGTCACGAGCCGTTCGAGGTCATGGAGCGCAGAGACTCCCGGCTCCGTCACGGCGAGAACCGCATCCATCCCGCTCACCGTCGCGATCAGCGGGCAGCCTATCCCCGGCGGCCCGTCGGCGAGTATCAGGTCGGCACCCTTCGAGAGGGCTACCGCACGCTTCTTCACCTCGACGACAAGCAGCCCCGAGTTCCCCGAACCCGGGAAGAGCCGGGCATGGGCGAGGTACCCCCGGTCCGTCTCCGATGTGAATATCTCTCCGCAGACATGCGGCACCATCTCGATCGCCCCCATCGGGCAGACGTAGTCGCAGACGCCGCAGCCTTCGCAGTGGAGGGTATCCACCACCCAATCATCATCCCGGCGCACGATCGCCCCGAACCGGCAGTGGCTCTCACAGATCCCGCAATCGGTACAGATATCCAGATCGATCCTGCCCACCTCAAGCCCCCGGAACTCCTCGGTGCTGATCCGCCGGGGTTTGAGGAGGAGAGAGAGGTTTGCGGCCTCAACGTCGCAATCGGCGAGAACCTGCGGGACCCCTCCGATATCGGCGAGCGCCGCCGTCACCATCGTCTTCCCGGTGCCGCCCTTGCCGCTGATAACGGCGAGTTTGATCATGGGTTCACCCCCGGGATCGCACTCGCGAGATCCATGAACCGCTCCTCCCACCCGGGCAGATCGCGGCCTATGAGCCCGCCACGGGAGGTCACGGCGGCGATCTCGCGGGAGAACGGGATGGTCATGAGGATCGGGAGATCGTGCTCCCGCGAGAACGCAACGGTCTCCTCATCTTTGCCGTCGCTCCGGTTGATCACGACGCCGGCGGGGATGCCGAGCGTCTCAGCCACTCCGGCCGCAAGGCGGAGATCGTGCAGCCCGAACGGCGTCGATTCCGTGACCAGGATGCAGTAGTCGCTCCCCTCAAGCGTCTCGATCACCGGACAGGCGATCCCGGGGGATGCGTCGTAGAGGATGAACGGATGGCCCTCCGCGAGCGTCTTCGCCGCCTTGATGACCGGCGGGGCGAGCACCTCCCCCTCGTTCAGGATACCGGTGATCAGAACCAGCCGGGGAAGCGGTCGGGAACACGCGACCCTGCCGATGGTGCGCGGAACCTCCCGGATAGCCCCCTGCGGGCAGACGAGCGTGCACCCGCCGCAGGAGTGGCAGAGGTGCGGGAAGGTGA
Source organism: Methanoculleus sp. (assembly GCA_041677325.1). Lineage (GTDB taxonomy): Archaea > Halobacteriota > Methanomicrobia > Methanomicrobiales > Methanoculleaceae > Methanoculleus. The sequence continues at coordinate 2,277 of JBAYQF010000132.1, read as the reverse complement.
GGACGCAGTCCTTCACCACGGCAAGCGCCCCGAACCGGCAGAACTTTCCGCACTCCCCGCAGAGGTTGCACTTCGAAGAGTCGATCTCCGGGACCGGGGCGGTCACCGGGACATCCGTCGCCACAGCCGGGAAGAAGAGGTGGAGGTTCGGTTCCTCGACATCGCAGTCGACGAGCACGACATCACGGGAGCGGGCGAGCGCCCAGGCAAGGTTTGCCGCCACCGTGCTCTTTCCGGTCCCGCCTTTGCCGCTTGCAATCGCGATCTTCATGCCGGACCCCGCTTCAGGCGAGGGAGATCGGCTGCAGGTTCCCGGCGGTATACTCCGCGAGGGCATCGGCCACGCTGCCGCTGCCGCTGTAGGCATACGCCTTGATCCCGCCTGCCGCAAGCGCACGGGCGGCGTTCCCGCCGACCTGGCCGGTGACGAGGATCGTTGCGCCGTGTTCCGAGAGTAACTGGACCGCCCTGGGCCCAACCCCGCCCGCAGCATCGATAAGGGGATTCTCAACCGATTCAGATTTTCCCGTCTCCGTATCGACGAAGACGAAGTAAGGTGCCCGACCGAACCGCTGCTCGGCCGGGGCGTCCGTGCCCGCGGCACGCGCCGTTATACCGACTATCATCTTGATGCACTCCTCTGGTGATTTTTACTCATATGAGCATAATACTATGGATGGTACACCACCTCAGTGATGCCCGTCGCACTCGCCGCCGTCTTCATGGTGGCAGGAGCTCTTCCCGGGTGTAAGACGGCCGGCAATATAATCCTGCGCCACGTAGTCGGTGTTCCCGCTGACGCCGAGGAGAACCTGTATACCGTTCTCGTGGAAGAGCTCGACTGCCCGCGGCCCCATCCCGCCTGCGATGATCAGGTTGACACCGTGCCCTGCAAGGAAGACCGGGAGCTTCCCGGGCTCATGGCCGGGGCTCGGGAGATCGTCGCGCCGGTAGATGATCGAATCCTCAACGTCGAATATTGCGTAACACTCACAGTGCCCGAAGTGTTCGGAGACCCTGTTTCCGTCCTGTGCAATTGCTATCCTCATGATATCACCAAATTTATACAGCCTCGTATGCGTATGGCTGCATACAAACGTACTACACATATGCGCGAAAGGAAGTAAAACCACCTATCGTACCATCCGATCCCGGACCGGGGAACCTTTTTTAAGAGGGGTGACATCCCTGCGGTGCAAGGAACCTGGTGAGTGTGATGATTCAACCCCTGAACATTGACGAGTACCGGAACGCCTACGAACCGGGAAAGGTGGAGTGCGCCAGCACCGAGGAGATGCGGCCGCTCGAGGAGATCATCGGCCAGGAACGGGCGCTCCGGGCGCTGCGGTTCGGCCTTGAGATCCGGGAGGCCGGGTTCAACGTCTATACCGCGGGCGCTCAAGGGACCGGGCGGATGCGGGCAGTCCAGAGCCTGCTCGACGAACTCGCGAAGGGAAAACCCCGGGCGAGCGACTGGGTCTACGTCCATAACTTCGAGAACACCTACGAACCCAACGCCATCGCACTTCCGGCCGGGAGAGGGGTGGAGTTCCGGGAGGACGTGAAACGGTTCATCGAAGAAGCGCGACAGGCGCTCCCCCGGTCGTTCCAGAGCGAGGAGTATGCCAAACGGCGGGACGAGACGCTTCAATCGCTCCAGAAGAACAGGACGGATCTCATCGCCCGGATCAACCAGAAAGCCCAGGAGGCAGGGTTCGTCATCCAGATGAGCCCCATCGGTCTTCTGACCATCCCGGTCATCAACGGGAGGCCGGTCCCCGAAGAGGAGTTCATCAACCTCCCCGACGAGGTCAGGGCGGAGGTTTTACGGAGGCGCGACGCCCTCAACACCGAACTGCGGGGCACGCTCCGGCAGGTGCAGGATATCGAGCGGCAGGGAGCCGAAGCGGTCACGAAGTTGAACCACGAGATCGCTCTCTACGCGATAGGAAACCTCGTCGCCGAACTCAAAGAGAAGTATGCCGGCGCTGCGGAGGTTCCCGAACATATCGATGCCGTCCAGAACGATATACTCGAGAACATTCAGGTATTCCTCGGCGTCCCCGAGCAGCAGGGCATCCCGCCCCAGTTCCAGGCCTTCATGCGCGAGATGCCGTTCCGGAAGTACGAGGTGAACGTCGCCGTCGACAACGCCGACACCGGGGGTGCGCCGGTGGTCTTCGAGCAGAACCCAACCTTCCAGAACCTCCTTGGAAAGATCGAGAAAGAGGTCCAGTTCGGCATCTTCACGACCGACTTCACGATGATCCGGCCGGG
>JBAYQF010000131.1:0-5257 GCA_041677325.1 Methanoculleus sp. | reverse complement strand
TCCACGACCGAGCGTTCTCCTGTGTCCAGTCCTCGTTTGCGATTCCGGCAACATCTTCGAGGAGAAACGATCCAAACGATTCGTACCAGGTATCAGAGGTGGTGAAGGTGAACCCGCCGGTCTGTGCCGCTAGAACGAGTGCTCCAAGGTCGGTTGTGCGGTTGACCATGTAGGAGGCGGAAGCGTTGTTTGTGGGCGTGAATGAGAAAGTTTCACCTTCTGCCAGGCTGACCGCTCCCTCCCACGCGAAGTCGCGGATTACGACATCGATGGTGACGGTGTGATCGGCCTGATCGATGAGCGGTGCATACGTAACCGGATCTGATGGGCAGTAGTAGAAGGTGAGCCTGTCACCGTCTGAGAGGGTGTTCGCACCGAGTCCGGCCTGGGCTGGTGCGCCGTTGATGACGATAGTCCATGACCGAGCGTTCTCCTGTGTCCAGTCCTCGTTTGCGGTTCCGGCGATATCTTCGAGGAGAAACGATCCGAACGAGTCGTACCAGGTATCAGAGGTGGTGAAGGTGAACCCGCTGGCCTGTGCCGCTAGAACGAGTGCTCCAAGGTCGGTTGTGCAGTTGACCGTGTAGGAGGCGGAAGCGTTGTTTGTGGGCGTGAATGAGAAGGTCTCTCCTTTCACCAGGACTACGGTTTCGTTCCAGGGGTCGGGTACTGGTGTTGGTGTGACTGTTGGTGTGACTGTTGGTGTGACTGTTGGTGTGACTGTTGGTGTTGGGGTAGGTGCTACCGATCCTTCTCCGAAGGCGTAAAAACGGTTGTTCTCGGCACCGATGTAGAGGATGCCGTCTGATATCGCAGGCGAGGAGGTAAAGAACGCAACGAACGTGCCGTCGCCCGGTGCCTCGAGGGTGTATGACCAGACCTCATCGCCGGTTTCGACATCCACCGCATACAGGGTTCCGGTCTTCTCGTTCGTCGCGGCATAGACGAGGCTTCCGGCAACGATCGGGGAGACGTCAACCTTCGCGCTCGGGAAATCCCAGAGTGGAGTCCCGGTCATGGCGTTGTAGGCGTAAAGGCCATGGGAAGAGCCTGCGATGACGGTTCCACCTGCAACGGCCGGTGTCGAGAGTGTCCCACCGAGATTTGCGTTCCAGATCTCAGCGCCTGTGCTTGCATCGAGGGCGTAGAGGCGCTCGGTCGTCGTCACATAGACCTTCCCGTCGCCGATGACCGGTGTCGACTTCACGGCGGTCGGGAGGACGGTGCTCCATATGTCGGTGTGGGTGATGGTATCGATGCAGAAGAGGCTGCTTTTGTTTCCTGCGATGAAGATCTTCCCGCCCGCGACTGCAGGAGAGGTGAGATAACCGATGGCTCCGTTGGTGGGAAATGACCATAATTCGTTGCCGTCAGGTGCGAAAGCATGCAGTACGCCGTCTGAAGCTGAGAGAGTGTAGACCGTTCCCTCGTAAACGAGGGGTGATGACGAGAGACCGTAATAGCCGGTGGTGTCGATCTGGTCGCTCCTCCAGAGCGTCCCTCCCGTCTCTTCATCGACGCAGTAGAGTCGCCCGTCGGTCCCGCCGAGGTAGACCTGACCGTCTGCGATGGCGACGCCGGAGACTGAGCCGACTGTAGCATTACCAAGATCGTTCGTCCAGAGCACCGCCCCGGTGGTGGCATTATAGCAGATAAGCCCCATCGGGTCATTGTCATAGAAGTCCATATCCGGCCAGGTCGTGACGAAGACCTTTCCGTTATGCACCCCCGGTGAACCGTCGGCCCATTCGGGGGTTTCCATCACCCAGAGGGTGACATTTATCAGCGGCCCGTCCTGTGGAACGTAGCCCGTTCGTTGCGCGTCGTGGTGAAACATCGGGTACGATGCGCTTGCCGCGCTAACAAGCATGAGTGAGAGCAGGATAATTCCAATGCTGATCAGGGGTCGATTTAATCTCATCAGGGTTAGTATGATTTAGTTATAGTAATAAAACTTTACAAATTCTTTTTGATATAAAACAATCTTAGTTTTATCTGCTGGCCGGCCTCTTCTCAGATTCCCTGATTCCGGTACGCTGTTTATGGTCATCCTCAGGCTGTTTGGGTGAATTTACATCCGAAAATAGTGGGGGTAATTCGCCAGCCCATTAGCCCGGATGGCAGGGCGCGCGTTGAGTCTGTCCTGAAGGGCATACCTGCCATCTCGTAGTGTTATCGTTTTATTCCTTCTTTCTGATCAGAAAGACGATGAATAGTGCACTGATGAGAACTATCACACCGAACCCAGGCGACCGGACAGCCCCGCCCTCTTCCGGCGCACCTGCTCCGGTGGTTCCCGGGTTGAGGTAGCCCGCCACCTCTTCCAGCGCATCAACGATTCGTGGGCTTCCACGGCTGACGACATCCGCATCGATGACATAGATGCGCCCATCCCGGACCGCATCGAGCCTCTGGAGGCGGGGCTCGTGTATGATATAGTTGTATATGGCGTCGTACTCGTCCCTGTCCATGCCGCTCCCAGAACTGACCAGGATGTAGTCGGGGTTCGCGGTGATGAACTCCTCGAGGCTGACGATGCTCCAGCCTTCGACCGAGTCGAACGCATTGGTCCCACCTGCCATCGTGATAACCTCGTTCTGGAACGTCCCGCTGCCGCAGATCCAGAGCGGTTCGTGCCAGATGACGTGGGCGACGGATGGATGCCCGCCCAGGTTCTCGGCCGCCGCAGAAACAGTCTCAATGCGTGCCTGGAGTCCCTCGATGAGTGTTGAGGCCTCATCTTCCTGTCCCGTCGCCCTTCCGACAAGTTCGATATCGTGCAGGACGTCGTCGATCGTCTGCGGGTCGAGGATGACGACGGTCATACCGAGCGATCGCAGGCGGTCGACGATCTCTTCGGTGTTTGCAGGCGCGGCGAAGACCAGGTCGGGCTCTATAGCGATCACTCTCTCGATGTTGACGGTGCTGAAACCGCCGATGTTTGGTTTATCGGCTGCTGCCGGAGGATAGTCGCAGCGTTCGGTGACGGCGGCGATGTGTTCCTCAAGGCCGAGGGCATACAGGATCTCTGTGTTCGAGGGCGCAAGCGAGACGATCTTCCGCGGCTCTCCGCAGATGACGACGGTCTTTCCGGCATCATCGATCACCGTGACGGTCCTCTCGCCGTCAGAATCCGGATGTGATGCGCTTACCGTGCCGACAACGATGATCGATACGATGAACACCGCGAAGGCGAGCGAGAGCAATCTGTTCCTCATCATTGCATGTATATTTGGTACAAAATCATAATACGTTGCCTTGTGCGCTCTGTATGCGGACATTGGAGAGGCTGAACACTCCCGGAGACCGGTAGTGCTCTAACATATAATTGATGATCAATCTCGATGGATTCAACTGAAAGTTTTCATTATCGGGCTTCGATAAAGCCCTGTTCCGGTTTTTGCTCTTCCTTGACAAGGTTGGTGCCGGATCCGGCCTGTTTTCGAGTTCGACCAATTCTTTCAAGCACATCCTTATGTCGTGGACCGTGGCGGCTCGCGAGGAGAGGAAGACCCCCCTGTCTCGCACAAACGTCTCCCCTCTCTTATCAACCCCACCCCACCCGCGCTTTCAGCGCTCCTCCCCCGTCCCTCAAGGGGCGGGGGCAGTCATGGCGATACCCTATGGAAAGCCGTGCCTTGATTGCATGTAAGCGGGAACACCTGGATAGGATCTCAGATGACCAGTTATTTCGTAGGGCACTCCCGGAGACCATACCCTGCCAGGATTCGGCACTGCAAGAGCGAAACGAAACTTCCCCATCCTGGCTCCTCTCCTGCAAAGGTTGCGATCAGAGTGCTGGTACACCCAACAACCTATATATACATGATAGGCCTGTATTGCTCCGGGTGAGAACCATGAACGCTGTGGGATATGCAAGCCTGGCACCCGAGCAGGTGAAGAAAGTGCAGAAGTACGAAGAAGAACTCGGTGTAACGCTCCTTGCGTATAAGATGCCCGCGTACTCGAAGTTGAACGAGGAGGGCCTCAAGCGGATTCAGGCACTCGAGAAGGAGCTGAACCTATCGCTTGTTGCCTACAATGTTTGATCGAGGCCTCTGCCTCACATTTTTGTCATATCCGGGTGGGTCCGGCCTGGTTTTTTAGAGCCAGCAGGACTTCTTCGATCCGCTCCACGGAAATGGCCCCCCGGTCAAGCAGCCTCTGGATAATCTCCCCGGCCTCCCCACCGGTATAATCCGGGAAAGGGCTGGTACCACTACTGTTCAGGAGGATAATGGGTTTATCCAGATAATCCTCCAGTATCCTGATATTCTCGATGTTCCCCTGCCCGATGGGCATGTCCGTGACGACGACGGTGTGCGCGGCATCAACATATTGTTCGAGTCTGCTCCGGGCACCGGGAGAGATCGCGCTGAACGGTGCTTCGACGACGCAGGGGACGTTCAGTGCCGTTGCGGTCGCATAATCGGTATCGAGGACCGCAAGCACACCGGTGCTCACCCGGAACCCTTCTTTATGGAGTGCATAGAGGAGATCTGACCCGGTACCACCGCCGCAGATGACATGTACGCGCCGTTCCGGTCGATCGTTTGCGGCGTGTTCGTATGTCGGGAGGATATACGGTTTTCCTGTCATCGGGTGGAGTTTTACCAGTGCGTCGATCCCGTATACCTCCTTGAGTGTCTCCCGGGTCAGCACCTCCCCGGGCTTGCCGACGGCAACGATCTTCTTCTCTTTGAGCATGATCAGGCGGTCGCAGTAGTATGCTGCGAGATTGAGGTCATGAAAGACACTGATCACCGTTATCTCCCCGGTGAGGCCCCTGATGATGTTGAGAATCTCGATCTGGTGGCTGACATCGAGGTTCGAGGTCGCTTCATCGAGGAGCAGGATCTTCGGCTCCTGTGCGAGCGCCCGGGCGATGAGCACCCGCTGCCGTTCGCCGCCGCTGATCTCACGGACCGATGACCCGGCGAGATGCGCAACATTTGCGAGGTGCATGGCGCGATCGCAGACCTCAAGGTCACGGACAGTCTCGGAGGCGAATCTTCCGACATGGGGGTGCCTCCCCATCATGATGATCTCCCGTACGGTGTAATCGAAATTGATCGAGATATCCTGTGGCACAACAGCGATCTGCTGTGCCAGGTCCCGGAAATCGAAGGTCGCGAGGCTCTGGTCGTTGAGGCGTACCTCCCCGGAATCCGGAGCGACGATCCGGCTTATCGTTTTGATCAGGGTTGTCTTTCCCGACCCGTTCGGTCCGATGATCCCGAGAACTTCGCCCCTATCC
>JBAYQF010000130.1:0-5296 GCA_041677325.1 Methanoculleus sp. | reverse complement strand
TTGAGCTCGGAGATGAGGTCGGTGATCCGGCGATGCGTCAGGACATCGAGGTCGATGATCCGGGCGATCTCGCGGTAGACCACCGTGACCTCGCCGCTTGTGAAGATCCTCTTGCCCATCTGCTCGAGGATCAACATTGCATAGAGGACGGCCTTGCTCTGGGTCGGGAGGGTGGAGATGCACTCCACCATGCTGTCGGTCTCGATCTTCTCCTGGGCCATCCGGACGTGCTTCTCGGTCACGCCCGCGGCGTTTTCGCGATCCGCGAGCTCGCCTGAGACCCGGAGGAGGTCGAGCGCCCGCCGTGCGTCGCCGTGTTCCTGCGCCGCAAGCGCCGCACAGAGCGGGATGACCGTCTCGCTGAGCGCTCCCTCGATGAACGCCATATCCGCCCTCTGCTGGAGGATATCGCAGAGTTGCGGGGCGTTGTAGGGGGGGAAGACGATCTCCTCTTCAGAGAGCGAGGAGAGGACGCGGGGGTCCAGGAAATCGGTGAACCGGAGATCGTTTGAGATCCCGATGATGCTCACCTTTGCGAACTTAAGATCGGAGTTGATACGGGTGAGGTTGTAGAGGGTGTCGTCACCGCTCTTCTTCACGAGTTTGTCGATCTCGTCGAGGATGATGACCATAACCCCGCCGCAGCTCTCGAGCTGATTTTTGAGTTCCATGTAGACCTGGTCGGTCGGCCACCCGGTCATCGGGATGAGCGTCCGGGGGGTGTCGCTCGGGTGCCCGTTGGCATCGTCAAGACCGTTTGCGATCTGGGCGAGAACCCGGTACTGGGTATCGATCACTTCGCAGTTGAGATGGACGATCTTGCATTTTGTCCCGGCAAGGACACTTGCATTCTCAAGCTCCGTTCCCACGTACCTGACGGATGCCGTCTTCCCGGTCCCGGTTTTGCCGTAGATGAGGATGTTTGAAGGAGTCTCGTTCGCAAGAGCAGGTGCAAGGATGGAAGCAAGTTCGTCAATCTGGGGTTTCCGGTGAGGAAGAATCTGGGGGCGATAGTTGTGGCGGAGGACTTCTCTATTCTTAAATATACGTTTATTGGTCAGGTACTTTTTGAATAACCCCATTGGGCTCGTTTTTTCATCTGGCATGGTGTCACCGGGGAGATGGGTTGACCAGGAAATTTCTGCGTTGAAGTCTCATAATATGAACGCTTTAGTGATAGATAACCCCTTCGTTTCCAGTGGAACTCAGGCGGATTGACCATGGCGAGATCCCGGGGTGCAGGGGAGGGGAGGGGTAGCAGGATCCCGTGATGAGTTGAGCAGGTCAGAGGGGATCACCCCGACCCCTTTGTTTCGTGTGGAACTCTGATGACGATACACCGGGTGTATCGTTCATTCAAAAGCTGATGCCAATAGTCATGTGTACCTCTGAAATTCAATATATAAAAGTATACCGTATTTAGCTAAAATGAAAACAGAGAAAGAGAAAGAAAGGAAAGCAAAATTTAGAAGATTATAATGACTAGAGCAAAAACCGATTGATTAGAAGGGCCTGAAAAAAGAAAAAGACAGATATAGCAGACGAAAAATAAAACGGAGCGATAATTACAAAACTATTACAAAATTCCAGAAAAACCCAAGAGAGACAAGAAGGGAGAAAATGATAAAGAAACAGGAAAAAAAGCAGGCGAAAGAGATGAGGGTGAAGAGGGAAGAAGGTGAGAGGGAAAGAGAAAGCAGGTGAAAGAGGTGAGGGTGAAGAGGGAAGAAGCTGAGAGGAGAGAAGAAAAACCGGTCACAAGGATATAAGGTGCCAGGAAAACGTCCCGAGTGAATACCGAGGTGTATGCCAGGGGAGGCTATCGGAACGTTTTCCCGGGAGAGAGCATATCGGGAAAGGCTATCGGAACATGCTCCCAGGGGAGAACATATCAGGAAAGGCTATCGGAACATGCTCCTGGGAGAGAGCATATCGGGAAAGGCTATCGGAACACGTTCCCGGGAGAGAGCATATCGGGAAAGGCTATCGGAACACGTTCCCGGGAGAGAACATATCGGGAAAGGATATCAGAGCAAAACATCAAGAAAACATATCAAAAGGATTAGACGGAAGATCAGGTCGAGAAATTTCTTCTTCTCCTCTCCCTTCTCTTTCCCCCTCCCTTTCCCTCCTCTTCCCTCTCCCTTCTCTTTCCCCCTCCCCCCTTCTCTCCCGTATGCCCCTTCATTCTCCATGCGAAACAAAGGGGTCGGGGATCGATCTCCTTCAGATGAGGGATAGAATGAAGTAAAATACATGGTACAGGGGTACTGGAAGATCACATGGACAGCAGCCATCTTAAACCGCTTACTGTAACCGGTGCCGTCATCACCGTCTCCTCGACCCGGAAACCCGAGACCGACGCCAGCGGGAAGGCGCTCATCGACCTCCTCTCGGCTGTGGATATTGAAGTGACCCATTACTCCATCGTTCCTGACGATCGGGAGCGGATCCGCTCTGAAGTCCTCATGGCGATTTCGCGTGCAAACTGCGTCATCGTCACCGGGGGCACCGGGCTCACACCGGACGACGTGACCATCGAGGCCGTCGCACCGCTCCTTGAGAAGACGATAGAAGGGTTCGGGGAGCTCTTCCGCCTCAAGAGTTACGAAGAGATCGGGACGGCCGCGATCCTCTCGCGGGCGCTTGCCGGGGTTATCGGCGGCCGGGCGATCTTCTGCATCCCGGGTTCGGTGAAGGCGGTCACCCTCGCCGCAAGAGAGATCATCATCCCTGAGATCCGGCATATCCTGACTCACGCCGGGGCGGGCCAGCGGTAACAGATCAGCACATCCGACTAACCCACCAGCCCACCCCAACCTACCGGCGGGTATCGCCGTCGCATGCAAAACCGCGGAGGGTTTTGGGGGATGGGATGGTCCGGGGATCAGCGATAGACATCAAGATTAGCGATAGATGTCAAGGAGCGCTACCCGCTCGATGACCAGTTCGCGGAACCGCTCCTCGCCGACAACTGCGATCTCCTCAGGGGTGATCGAGAAGAGATCCGCAAGGCGCGCCCGCTTTGCGGGATCGATCTCCTCCCATCCCGGTTCGTCGGAGACGATCATCACCAGATCGGCAAGGCGTTCCCGTACACCGGGAGCCGGCGGGCAGACGGCGATGTACGACCGATTCAGGCCGGGATGGATCCCGAACGACGAGGCCACCTGGCACTGCCGGGTTCCCGCGGCGTAAAGGAGCGCCTCCATCTCAAACGAGTTCGCGATCGCTTCACCGCCGGCCCAGGACCTCCGGGCGTGCCGGAGCGCCGCCTCGACGTGATCCCGCCCGACCAGGCGGTCGGCGTCGAAGAGGATGATGCGGGCCTTGAACTCATCGGCGATCTTCCGGATCTCCCGGAGGAACGCTGTGTTGTCATCCACCGTGAAGACCGCCCGGTGGATCTCGCATGGTATCTCCGACATATCCCGATCACCCGAACCGGGAGAGGGTCGACTGCTCCTCGCCACTGTCCCCGATCTCCTCCCGTGCTCCCTCGAGCTGCTCGAAGACCTGTGCGGCGATCCCCTGCCCGAGGATCTTTGCGACCTTCTCGGGTCCGGCCCCCCGGAGCGCCTCGATCGAGTCGATGCCGTTGTTGAAGAGCCGGCGCGCCCGGACCCTGCCGATGCCGCGGAGTTTGATGAGCGGCAGGAGCTCCTTCTTGATGCCGTGCTTGGTCCGGAGTTCCATCTCCTCGATGGGGGCCTTGAGGTGCGGGGCAAAGAGGCCGGCAAGGTGGCGGGATGCGTGAACCAGCCAGGCCACGCTCTCAACCATCCCGTAGACGTCGCCCGGCCCGACACCGTAGCGCTCGCAGATCACGTCTTCGCCCGCCTCGTCCGCCCAATCGGCGAGGAGGAGCGCGGTCTTGAGGCTCCGGTCGAACTCCTCGCCCGCGTCCCAGGGGATCTCCATCCAGAGCTCGTCCCGGTGGTCGGCGAGGAACCGGTCGAGGGCATACATGTCGTTTCTGCGGACAAAGAGCGTCGGCATATCCGGCGTCGTGCAGAGGAGGTGGAGGAACCCGATATCGGTGTAGTCCCTCCGGCCGGTCATCGCGTTCACGATCACCTCGGCGCTCCGGGGATCGATGTAGAGCCGGGAGACGAGCGATCCGTACTCCGTGGCCTCGAGCCACTCCCCCACCTCGGTGATCATCTCCGCTTCCCGCAGGAACTCAAGCACCCGCTCGACCGCCCGCGAGAGCGCGCGGGGGCTCTCGCCCTGGTAGGCGTAGAACGTCCCGTCCATGAACCCGAGCACCTCGCCCGTCTCGCGGGCGAACCCGGTCGCGATGAGCGAGAGGATGTGGGTGCAGAGGACCGCCTCGTCCGCGCACCGGCTCCGGAGATCCTCCGCCGCCGCCTCGATGTAGTACTCGAAGAGTTCGTCGACCATCTCCTCGGACTTTGCGATCAGGACGGCCTCGCCGTAGGGGTCGAGGTGCGGCCGCCCGGCCCGGCCTGCCATCTGCCGGTACTCCCTGACCGGGATCGGCATCATCCCCTCCCCGGCGCTGAACCGGAGGTAGTCGCGGACGATCACCCGGCGGGCGGGAAGGTTCAGCCCGGCCGCAAGGGTCGGGGTGGAGGAGATGACCTTGATCTGCCCCTCCCGAAACCCGGCCTCGACGATCCCCCGCTCCTCCCGCGAGAGCCCCGCATGGTGGAACGCCGCTCCTTGCGCGACGCAGGCGGCGAGGGTCTTCCCCATATCGGTCGATGCGTTCGAGCGTATCTTATCGGCGTAGCCGGCGAGGATGGGGTTTGCGATCTTCAGTCCGGATGCCGCGCGCTTCGCGAACGCTTCGGCGTTCTTTCGGGAGCTGACGAAGACCAGGCACTGGCCGCCCTCCGCGACCGTGTCGAGGACGAGGTCGAGATCCTCGTACTTGCTCCGGCGCTCGACCTGACGGACATCGTCGGCAAACTGGATGCTGTCCTCGAAGAAGACTCCCTCCCGGAGATCGACCGGTCGCCAGTCGCTCTCGACGAGTTCGGCGTCGAGCCATCCGGCGAGGTCGGCGGGATTCCCGATGGTCGCCGAGAGGGCGATGATCTGCATACCCGGGTTCTTGTGCCGGAGCTTTGCAATCACCATCTCAAGCGTCGCCCCCCTCGACGGGTCATCGATAAGGTGTGCTTCGTCGACGACGAGCAGGGTAATCTCCGAAAGCCACGGTGTCCGGTTCCGGAGGAGCGAGTCGACCTTCTCGCTCGTCGCAACGATGATATCGTTTCTTCCGAGATAGTCGTCCCTCCGATCGAAGTCGCCGGTGGCGATCCCGACC
>JBAYQF010000129.1:0-5316 GCA_041677325.1 Methanoculleus sp. | reverse complement strand
GTACGGCAGTCCGTTCCCGCTCGCCGCCGGATCGCGATCCGCCCCGTGGAGCGGGTGATTTTTTTGGGGGCGGATGTTCATCGAGTGATTTTGATAGAACGGGTCCATCACATCTGTAGCAATAGAGAAACCTTTTTCCCCTGTGCGGGATAGGGTTTATCATAACCAGATAACCGATCAGGTAGCACGAGGGACTGATCCCCGATCGAGAGGCTTTCATCGACCGTCGCAGCGCCCTGTCATGCCGGGCATTCTGGTATCTGCGTTGCACTCCTTCTCGCCTCTCTTCCGGACAGATACTCGTCAGCAGGATCGGGTCTTGCGGATGCGTGATTATGATGGCGCGGATACTCTCTCTTGTGGTTCTCATCGCACTGATAGCGATGATGCCGGTGGTGGCGGCGGGTATGGATACGGGTGACGGACTCCCTGACTCTTCCGGGGCTGGCGGTGGGGTGGAATACTGGCTCCTCAGCCCGGGTTTCGTTCCGAATGTCGGTCAGTATGACCCGGGGGTGGCGTATGTTCTGCAACACCAGGGAACAACGGTCTTCTTTACAGGGGATGGGCTTGTGCTGTCCCACACCTCTGGGGATGCCGGAGACGCCTCAATGGATGTCATCCGGCAGACGTTTGTCGGTGCGTCGCCGGAAGTGAACCTGATGGCGAACGGCCGGTGTGCGGGGGTCGTGAACTACTACATCGGGGATGACCCGTCGAAGTGGCTATCGGATATCCCGGTCTACTCCGGTATCCTCTACAAAGACCTGTATCCCGGGGTCGATCTCCTGTATACCGGGGCGGACGGCAGATTGAAACGTGAGTTCCACGTCGCCCCCGGTGCAGATCCTTCGCAGATCGAACTGCTCTATGAGGGGGAGAGCAGGCCTCACGTGGATGGGGACGGTATACTGCGGTTTGCATCGTCCGCGGGGGAGATGCTTGAGAGTCCCCTTGTCTGCTGGCAGGTGATCGACGGGGTAAAGATTGATAGAACTGCGGAGTACGTTGTCGATGGTGGGTCGGTCCGTATCGCTGTCGGGGGCTACGATGCCGGGTATGAGCTGATCATCGATCCGGAACTGGTCTATTCGAGTTATCTGGGTGGATCAGGCTATGACTATGGATACGGATTTGCAGATGACGGTTCCGGCGGCGTCTGGGTCACGGGCAGTACGTCTTCCACCGATTTCCCAGTCGTGAACGCATACCAGGGCAGTTACGGCGGGAATTCCGATGACGCCTTTATATCTCACTTCTCGTCGTCCGGTACCCTCCTCTCGTCGACTTATCTCGGTGGCGGAGGCCGGGATCAGGGTTGCGCCCTTGCGAGTGACGGCGCTGGCGGCGTCTGGTTCATGGGAAGGACGACCTCCACCGACTTTCCAGTCCTGAACAAGTACCAGGAGATCCCTGTAGGTGTGTGGTCTACCACCGTCGCCCATTTCTCGTCGACCGGCGCTCTCCTCTCTTCCTCCTGCCTTGGCGGCGGAGATGATCTGAGCTGGAATTCCTGGTTTGCACTCGTAAGCGACGATGCCGGTGGTGCCTGGGTCACGGGGCGGACGAATGCCATCGATCTGCCAACCATAAATGCATCGCAGAGCAGTAACGGTGGGGTGGGATGGGACGCATTCGTCGCCCACTTCTCGCCGTCCGGAACCATCCTCTCATCGACCTATCTGGGTGGGGATGGCTGGGATTACGGGATTGCCGTTGTGGGCGACGGTTCCGGCGGCGTCTGGGTCACGGGCAGTACGACTTCCACTGATTTCCCGGCCGTGAACGCGCACCAGAGCAGTTATGGCGGGAATTCCGATATCTTCCTTGCCCATTACTCGTCGTCCGGTACCCTCCTCTCGTCGACGTACCTCGGTGGAGGGGAGGCTGAGTCTGAGTATGCCCTTGTGGGTGACGGTTCCGGCGGCGTCTGGGTCACGGGAGAGACGTCTTCTTCTGATTTCCCGGTCTTGAACGCATACCAGAGCAACCATGGAGGAGGATCTTCAGACATCTTCCTCTCCCGCTTCTCGTCGTCCGGCACCCTCCTCTCGTCGACCTACCTGGGTGGAGGGGAGGATGAGCGTGGAGTTGCCCTTGCGGGTGATGGTTCCGGCGGCGTCTGGGTCACGGGGTTCACGTACTCTGCCGATTTCCCGGTCCGGAACGCGCACCAGAGCAGCCGCGAGGGTCTCGGCGATTCCTACCTCGCTCACTTCTCGTCGTCCGGCACCCTTCTCTCATCGACTTACCTGGGCGGTGGGGGTTATGAGTATGGAGACGCTCTCCTGAATGACGGTTCCAGCGGCGTCTGGGTTGCGGGGCATACGTCCTCCAACGATTTCCCGTTCCTGAACGCAAGCCAGGGCTGGTATGGCGGTGGTGTGTATGATGGCTTCCTCTCTCACTTCTCGTCGTCCGGCATCCTTCTCGAATCAACCTGCCTGGGCGGAGGAGGGGACGATCAGATGCAGGCTCTTCTGGGTGACGGTTCCGGTAACGTCTGGGCGATGGGGAAGACGGATTCTACAGATTTCCCTCTCAGGAATGCGCACCAGGGCAACGCTGGCGGCAATTACGATGTCTTCGTCGCGAAGTTCGGCAGCAGCATTCCGGTGCCGCCGACGGCGGGCTTCACCGCGAACGTGACCGCCGGCACTGCGCCTCTTGCAGTCTCGTTCACCGATACGTCGACCGGCACCCTGACATCGTGGGAGTGGTCGTTCGGCGACGGCAATCTCTCGACCGTGCAGAATCCGGTCCATGTCTATGCCGTTCCCGGGAACTACACCGTCAGCCTGAAGGTGACCAATGCAGGGGGAGACGATACGAGGACCCGGGTCGATTACGTATCCGTTGCTGAGCCTGCCGGGAGTCTGACGGTCACCTCATCGCCTGCGGGTGCGGCTGTCTGGCTCGACGGCGCCGATATGAGCGCGATGACGAACACCACCCTCACGGGGATATCGGCCGGCAACCATACCGTCGTCCTGAAACTCGACGGGTACCAGGATGCAACGGAACAGGTGATCGTCGTGGGGAACGGGGATGTAGCCGTTCACGTCGATCTCACGATGGGTCCCATGCCGCCGACGGCGAGTTTCACCGCGAACGTGACCGCCGGCACTGCGCCGTTTGCGGTCTCGTTCACCGATACATCGTCCGACAACCCGGTCTCGTGGGATTGGGACCTCGGTGACGGTGCGGTCTCCAGCGAACAGAACCCGATCCACACCTACCTGACCGCCGGTACCTATACCGTCATCCTCAAGGTCGCGGATGCGGCCGGGGAGAGCGGCAGCGTGGTAAAAGACGGCTACATCATCGTCAAGATCGCTTCTCCACCGAATGAGTTGAAGGTGAGCGAGGAGCAGTTCCCTCTCAGGAGCGATGCGGTGAACGTCTCTGTTGGAGGGGGCGGGCAGCAGCAGGTGGCCTTCAATGTTACCGCGGGGATTGGCGAGATTGGTGAGGGAAACAGGACGATCCACTTCCAGGCCGGGGCTCTCAACGTCACCATCGAGACGGATGGGCTCACGGATGATGGGGAAGGTGTCGTCCGCGGCGTCAACCTGACGTCGACTGCACCCGTCGACGCTACGGTTGAGACCGGCAACGTCTCGGTCTCTTTTGCTGCCAGGATGCAGAACTACGATCCCGACCTGGAGATCACGACCATGATCTTCTCGGGGCTGGACGAGAGCACAAGGGGAGCGTTTGCCCTTGCAGCACAGGGGGAGAGTCTTGGTCTCACCCGGGTTGCATACACGGTCTACTTCGCGAAGAGCACCCCCACCGATACCATCCACGACGCTGTCCTGGAGATGGCCGTCCCGGAGGCGTGGGTGTACGGGAACGGCGGGCCCGACGCTATCCGGGTCTTCCGCATGGGGGACTACGGGGATATCGAGGTGCTGGTGCCGTCCGCTCACTGGCTTGAGGGTGGTATGAGGGTGTTCAGGGTCGAGTCGGCGAGAGGGTTCTCTCTGTTCGCGCTCGGTGCCACAACCCGGTCGGCGGCGCCTGTCTCCCCCACCTCTTTCGGCCGGAGCGGCGGCGGAAAGAGCTCTTCCGCGGCGGCCGCTGAACTACCGATCTCCTATGCGGAGACGGGCAGCCTTGCGACCGACGATAGCGGTGTCGTGACCAGCTCCATCGTCGTCACCGCCGGGGATGCGGTTGCGAGCCTCGCCCTGCCGGCCGGCGTCAGAACCCTTGATGCTGCCGGGGAACCGCTCTCCGAGGCATCCATCGCCCCTCTTGCCGCTGACCAGGTGCCCGGTGTCCCGGCGGGAGCCGCGTTCAGGTTCGCCGGATACGCCTACGAGGCAGGGCCCGGCGGCGCCACGTTCGACCCGGCGATAACGCTCACGCTCGATATCCCCGATGATGCCTGGAACGATCTCGGTGCGGGTGCCAACACCCTCACGGTGATGTGGTACGACCAGACGACCGGGCAATGGGAGCCTCTCCCGACGAGTGTCGATGAGAGCGCACGGAGCGTCGATGCGGAGATTACCCATTTCAGCACGTTTGCGCTCTTCGTCGAGACGGCGGCGACACCCGTACCGACCGCGACGGAGGAGGCTCCGGTAACTTCATCCACACCGCCCGCCGCCGAAGGCTTCCCCACGATGCCAGCCCTTGCTATCGTGGTCGTGCTCATCGTCGTTATAGCGGCGGGTTACTTCCTGATGGTGCGGAGATGATACCCACCCTTTTTTCCCGTCGGGCCGGTAGATTTCTCGGCTTTCTCTCGCAACCCCCGCGGCGCTGCGTCCACGTTTTTGTTCCAGAAGAGTAAGGCGCCGGGGTTGAGCCCCCGGGCCATACTGTAAATGCATCGCCGGGATCGCTCGATCCTTTTGGTAGTGCCCGACGATACAACCGGTAACCTGAGATACCGTCCGGGTGTTCCTGTTTACGTGCAATCTAAGGCACGGCTTTTTCATAGGGTATCGCCATGACCGAGGGGCGGGGTTGACGATATGTGCGGCTCTTTGCGCATCGGAGAGAGGGGAGGGAGAAACTCTTCTCCGTCAGTCCCGCCCCCGTGGCGATAGCACCACGGTCCACAGCAGGGGGGGCATGTTTGTGAGGAAAGATCGAACACAGGGCTGGCCGGGTTCGGCGCCAATCCCGTCAGGGATGAACGACGGATGGAATGAGGCTTAACCAGAGCTCGATTGCGGACATTTTCGGTCAGAATCTCTGAAATTCAGTTATATGCAGGAGCACTACCGCCCTTTTTCGGGTGTTTACTATTGGCCCTCGCTGCCGCCCCACACCCGGGGGGACATGCCGATGCCTCCCCCG
>JBAYQF010000128.1:0-5346 GCA_041677325.1 Methanoculleus sp. | reverse complement strand
GTTCTCCTGGCAGAATACACGATTAAATAAATAAAAAGAAAAGATATATATAAAATACCGAATCACAAGCACATATGAGATCACCCGGTGAACTCAAGAGAGAGATAGAATCCCGACTCAAAGAGTATCTCTCACGTGACCGGGATGGGCTCCGGCATGAGTTGCTCAACCTGTTTGTCAGAGTAAAGTCCCTCACTATACCTCAGATCCACGAGAAGCTGCAGGAGCAGTTTTCCATCAGTTATCACTCCATTGCATCCATGGTTGGCATCATCGCGTCCCGTATAGGCATCCTGCACGTGAGGCGGAATGCAGAAGGAACAAACTCCATCTACGAACTGAAAGACCAGTATGTAGATGTGGTGACGAACATCCTCGGGGCAACCTGACCCCCCCGGAATCATACCTCTTTTTTAGCCCCGCCGCCAACATATGGGACTATCATGCAGAGCGATGTTAAAGAGCCGGGCCGGCCACAGGCTTTATACGTCACAGAAGAAGTCCGATCGTATGTCCTCAAGAGAAAACGCAACTTCCGGGTGAGCACATCCTGCGGTGGAGCCATACTCCTGCCGGTATCCATCAAACCGCCGAAAGCGACTGATCTGCAGATCCCCGTCGGCGATTACACGATCTATGTCTCGAAACACCAGGCTCACTATATCGATACCATCCACAGAGGAATGATTCCAATATTCTATGAAGACATCTAAGCCATGAGTTTTGAAGAACTGGAGCACACCGCCGATGTTCTCATGCGGGTGCGGGGCGCGACCTTAAACGAACTCTTTGACGAGGCGAGCCGGGCGATGTTCCATGTCATGTATGGCCCCTGTGAGGACAGGGGGGCCGGGTGGAGGATCGACCTTGAGGCGGAGAACCCCGAATCACTTCTCATCGACTACCTCTCTGAACTCCTCTTCATCAGCGAGGTCGAGAACATCGTCTTCTGCACGTTTGACGTCGAGATCCGGGACACCCGGCTCTCCGCTGTCTTGAGAGGCGAACCCTTCGATCCTGCACGACATTCTGCAGGGGCGCACATCAAGGGAATATCTTACTTCGGGCTCGAAATCGTTAAAGAAGAAGAAAGCTATGTTGTGGATATCATATTTGACATATGAGAGGGATCGATATGCTTGAAGGAATCAACAAGATTGGAGATCTCGAATGGGAGATCCCCATCGGATACGTCCCCGATATGCGGGTGCCGGGGCGCTTTTTCCTCTCTCGCACCCTTGCAGAGACACTCGAAGAAGGCGCTGTCCGCCAGCTCGCGAATGTTGCGACGCTTCCCGGGATCGTGAGGCACTCGCTTGCCATGCCCGATATCCACTGGGGATATGGGTTTCCCATCGGCGGTGTCGCCGCGTTTGATATGACCGAGGGAGTCATATCGCCCGGCGGGGTCGGGTTCGATATCAACTGTGGTGTCCGGCTGATCACGACGCCGCTCACCGAGGCGGATCTCGCCGGCAAGAAACGGGAACTGATCGAACGGTTGTTCGCCGCGGTGCCGACCGGTGTGGGAGGGAAGAGCGGCCTGCGGATCTCGAACAAGGAGGTCGTTGAGGTCATGCAGAACGGCGCACGGTGGGCGGTCGAGCGCGGGCTTGGAACCGACACTGATCTCGTCCGATGTGAAGAAGAAGGCGCGATGCCGGGGGCGGATCCGGATGCGGTCAGCGGCAAGGCGCGCCAGCGGGGCATCCCACAGCTCGGGACGCTCGGCGGCGGCAACCACTTCCTCGAGATCCAGGTGGTGCAGGAGATCGTCGATCCGGAAGCGGCACGGGTGTTCGGAGTCACCGAAGGACAGATCTGTTTCATGGTCCACTGCGGATCGCGCGGCCTCGGCCACCAGGTCGCGACGGATCACCTGCGAACACTCGAACATGCGCTCGCAAAATACCGGATACAGCTCCCCGACCGGCAACTCGCCTGCGCTCCGGTAGACTCTCCGGAAGGCCGCGCGTACTACGGCGGGATGGCCTCGGCAGCAAACTACGCCTGGGCAAACCGGCAGGTCATCATGCACGAGGCGAGAAATGTCTTCACGCAGCTCTTCGGGATCGACTACGATGAGATGCGGCTCGTCTACGACGTCGCGCACAACGTTGCGAAGTTCGAGCACCACGACGTCAATGGTGCGTCGGCAGAGGTCTGCGTCCACCGGAAGGGTGCAACGCGGGCGTTCGGGCCTGGGGTTCCCGGCATCCCGCACGAGTATGCCGCAGTCGGGCAACCGGTTCTCATCCCGGGGAGCATGGGAACGTCTTCCTACCTCCTCTGCGGCACGACGACTGCGATGCAGAAGACCTGGGGGAGCACCTGTCACGGTGCCGGGAGGGTGCTCAGCCGCTCGAAGGCAAAGAAGGAGGTGCGAGGACGGGAACTCCGGGAACAGCTCGCCGGGGAAGGGATCCTCGTGCGTGCTCACAGCGATTCCGTCCTTGCGGAGGAGGCGCCGGAGGTGTATAAGCCGAGCCATGAAGTGGTGCGCGTCGTGCACGAGGCAGGGCTATCGGGCACCGTCGCCCGGTTAAACCCGCTCGGGGTGATCAAGGGGTGACGGGACGGGTTGGGCTGCTCTGGGACAATCCCCTCATGTTCTCGCGGCTCATCGAGGATTGCGGCACCTGCTGCGAGACGGTCAACCCCTACATGCTCGCCTCCCCGTTCTGGCGGGGGCAGTTTGCGGCACTCATCGTGCCGACCGGGTTTGCAAACCCCGCTTACTCGAATCTTCTCCCGGCTCTCCGGGCATCCGGTGGCCGTATCCGGCGTTTCGTCGAGGGCGGGGGACGGATGCTTGTCTTCGGCGCGGGATGCCTTCGAGAAGACGCGTATGACTGGCTCCCGTTCCCGTTGACCTACTCGTTTGGTTACGGGCCGCGTGCGGTCAGGTTCACCGGAGAGAGCAGGTACAACTCCCTTTTTGCCGGATATGATCTCGATGCCGTCGAGTGTGACGGCACGTTTCCGGTCCATGGCGGCGAAACCTTCGCCACCTCGGAGAACGGCGAGGCACTCCTCACTGGAAAAGCGATCGGTGACGGCATGATCCTGGTCTCAAGCATCCATGAATACCCATCGCGCGAATTCATCAGGGAGTTCTTCTACAGCGATAGGGAAACCTTATTCTAGCTATAACCGTATGAAAAGTATAGATATGGCCATGGAGCAATACGTCATCTCTGCATCTTCTACAGCGCACGATCTCGCTCCCATCATGATGTGCATCCATGATCTGCTCAACCGTCTGCCTATCACGGCACGGTCTCGCGACCAGCCGGGGATCAGGATCGAGAATGGAAAGATCATCGATCAGGCATACACAGGCCCTGTCCTGGAGGAAGTCCTGGCCGAGAACACGGTGAAGCGGATCAGACCCCCTACAGGCCCTTACCGGGGTATCCCGGTGGTGGTAGCACCGGTGAGGGACGGTAACGGCGAGGCTATCGGCGTGATCGGCGTCGTCGATGCAACCGGCATCTTCGATCTGGCGGAATTTATGGAACAGAACGCAGGTATCCGCAGGCAGGTATGCGGCGAGGATCCGTGCCCGCTCCCGACTGAGACGCCTGCAGCGAAACGGTGAATGCGCATGAAGGATACGGCAATCAGCATACTGAAGATTCTCGAGGAGGCCCCCGGCCCGGTATCGGGTGAGCGGATCGCAGAACAGCTGGGTATCACCCGATCGGCTGTCTGGAAGCAGGTGCGGGAACTCCGGAGGCTCGGATACAGTATTGTATCATCTCGCGCGGAAGGGTACCGCCTTGAATCAACGAGCGGCAAACTCCTCCCCTACGAGATCCATAAACGGCTCCGCACCCGGCTCATCGGCAAGCAGATCCGCCACTTCGACCGCACCGCATCGACGAGCTGGATCGCAAAACAGCTTGCGAGCGAGACAGATCCCGAACAGCTGCACGGCATGGTGATCATCGCTGAAGAGCAGACGGGCGGGGTCGGCAGGCTCGGGCGAGCCTGGGTCTCGCCCGCCGGCGGGATCTGGATCACCATCATCCTGAAACCGAAGATCCCCATCGATCATCTCTTCATGATCACCATGGCCGGGTCGATCGCGATTGCCCGCGCCATCAGGAAGGAGTATAACATCAGCGCGCTCATCAAGTGGCCGAACGACATCTTCGCCGGGGAGAAGAAAGTCGGTGGGCTGCTCCTGGAACTCGCTGCAGAGGCGGATACCGTCCACTACGCCCTGCTCGGGATAGGGATCGATGCAAACATATCGCTCGATGAACTTCCACCGAACCTGAAAGGCACGGTGACCTCGCTCGAGGCGGAGGTCGGCCACGAGGTCGACCGTGTGGCGCTTCTTGCCCGGGTGCTTCGGGAGTTTGAGCTGCGCTACCAGCAGCTTGAGGATGGGGAGTACGACTCAATCATCCGCGAGTGGAAGAGCCTCTCCCTGACACTCGACCAGCGGGTGGCTATCAGGACAATCAACAAGACCTTTGAAGGGGTGGCAATCGATATCGACAGGCACGGCGCCCTGATCATCCGCAGGGATAACGGGGGGATAGAGCGGGTTATCGCCGGCGATTGCTTCCAGCTCTAACGTTCAGGGGCAACACCCCTTTACGATATTTCCCGGTCTGAGAAGGCTTTTTTTATTGTCAACCAGCCAACATAAAACGGTTTACATGAAACACCGCGCCCAGATCCTTGCTTACAGCGGCACGTTTGTTGCGCTCATCGCTGCCGGGAGCTGGATATCCATACCGCTGCCTCCGATCCCAGTTACGCTCCAGACACTCTTTGTACTCCTTTCCGGGATCGTCATGAAGCGATATGCCGTAATCCCCGTCGCCCTTTACGTCCTCCTCGGGGCGATGAGCCTTCCGGTCTTCCACAACGGCACGGCTGGCCCGGGTGTGCTCCTTGGCCCAACGGGTGGATTCCTGGTCGGGTTCATCCCCGCCGCCCTCATCACCGGTCTTGCTTACGAGTGTGAAGCGCCGAAGTACCGGGCCGCAGGGCTGATCATAGCAACCTTTGCGATATACCTCTCCGGCGTGGCGTGGCTCGCCTTCTCGGCATCGCTCTCGCTTATCGAGGCCATCCTGATCGGAGTCGCCCCATTCATCGTCGGGGACGTTGTGAAGGTCTTCGCGGCGTATACCATAGGCAGACGGGTGACATGATCCGGATCACCGACCTCCGGCACCGGATCATCGATATCCCCGAGCTGGTGATGGATGCACGCCATATCGCCGTGATAGGGCCAAATGGAAGCGGCAAGACGACGTTGCTCTCGGTCTGTTCCGGCATCGAGGATCCCCGAAGAGGGACAGTCCGGCTCCTCGACCGCCGGCC
>JBAYQF010000127.1:0-5361 GCA_041677325.1 Methanoculleus sp. | reverse complement strand
GCCCGGTCAGATCGGGCTATCGAACTCAAGCAGTGTGCCATCGAGTGTCATCACTGCCCGGAAGGTCTCCGGTGCGTCCAGGGCAACGACCTCGCCGTGATCCACCACCGCAACCCTGGTGCAGATCGCTTCCGTCTCCTCCACATCGTGCGTCGTAAAGATGATCGTCGTCTTCCGCTCGCGGTTCAGCCGTCGGAGCAGATCCCAGATCTTCCGGCGCCCGTCATCATCCAGACCCGCTGTTGGTTCGGCAAGGAAGAGAACCGATGGGTGCGTGAGGTATGCCCGGGCGATCTCAAGGTGCTGCACCATCTCAGGAGGATAGGTCTCGATAGCTGTATCGGCATTCCCGTCGATGCCGAAGAGGGTTATGGCCTCAGTGACCCGCCTCCTCCTGAGATCGCCGTTCAGGCCGTGCAGTCGGGCGTGGAAGTCCAGATTCTCCCTGCCGGTAAGCGCGGGGTCGAGCACCGATTCACGGAGGGCGACGCCCATGCTCCTGCGCACATCGCCAAGGCTGCCGAGAACCGCGAGCGGCGACTGTTCGGCAGACCCCGGGACCGGATAGAGCATCGTCATGAGGATGGTAAGCAGGGTCTGCCGATCCTGGCCGCCCGGGCAGAGAATGCCAAAGATCTCTCCGCTCTTCACGTCGAACGGGATAGGGCCTTTTGCCTGGAGGCGCTCCAGATGCCTGATCAGATCTTCAACGGTAAAGACGGTCATGCTCCCCTGCACACAATCATCAACCGAAGAGAACGAGTTTATCTCCGGCTGCCCACCAACCCCGGAATGTGTACCATATTCAAGACCACCGGGGACGATTATGCCCGGCGGTTGTTATCCGGTTCCTGTTATTCAATCCGGGGAAGGATCTGCTGGTTAGGACTATTTTTAGTTGCGTATATATTAATATATCTATTCTGAAATGAGTATAAAAACAGTAATTTGAGATTTCTATTTTCTATTGACTCATGCTTTCATGTTATCGTCGGTGTCGTTCATCGATCACGGCGTGACGGGGGTGATCTGATGATATATTGACACCATACGATCATCACCCGGGGACCCGCCTGGATACTGTCCATGAAACTATTTATGACGAGCCCGCCCGGTATACCCCTGCCCATGGAGACTGAACTGCCCGCGATCGCAATCCTGCCGGTTCTCTTCAGCCCGGAGCAGGTCATCATTGCGTTAGCGGTTCTCATACCCGCCCTGGTCATATTCATCCTGCTCCTCGTCAGCGAAGGAGCCTTTGAGTCGGTCGGGCTCCGGTTCTACCAGGCGGTGCTGGTGACCACAGGGGCGCTGATCGGGAGTTTGATCGATATTCCGGTCGCTTTTGTGGATGAGAGCGTCATCGCGGTCAACGTGGGCGGGGCGGTCATCCCCCTCCTTGTAACACTTGAGATGATCGGGCGGGGCCGGATCTCGTGGTGGAAATCCCTTGTTGTCGTTGGTGTAGTGACGTTCGTTACCCACGCCGTTGCAACACCCACCCCGGGTATCGGGATCACGATGCCGTTCTACGTCGCACCCATCACGGGTGCCGCTGCAGGGCTCCTCATCGCCCGCGGATGCCGTACGGCGCCCGGTCTCGCCTATGCCGGGGGAACCATGGGCACCCTGCTCGGGGCGGATATCCTCAACCTCGCGAACCCCGCTGTCTTCTCAGCGCTTACCACAGGGCGGTCGACCGTCCTCTCCATCGGTGGGGCAGGGATATTCGATGGGATCTTCATCACCGGCATCCTCGCCGTCCTCCTCGCAGCGTATGCCGGAAGAGGTCTCCGGCAGAAAGGAGGCGTCTGTCCGCAGGAAAAAGAGGTATGAGCGGCATGGAGGGGGGCTGTGCGCCCTCCTCCGGAAACCCCACTCCTCCCCCGCTCCAGTGCAGGCGCCACGTATTCTGTAAACAACGGAAGAGATTGCAGGAGACGCGTAAAATAATTTGTAGAGGAAACTCACGCATCGAACTGCCGGAGCCACATCTCCGCGCAGGCTATCCGCCAGAACTCTGTCGAATAAGCGCTCCTCCCGTCGAGGAACTCCCGGTAGTTTTCGAGCACCCGCTCCGCATCCCAGTAGGGCCGACCGGCGAACTCGTGCGTGGAGAAGAGCTCGAGGATGCGCGATGCAAGTTCGCCCTTCATCCAGACCTCCTCGGGGGTGACGAACCCCATCTTGTCCATCCTGCACCGGACAGCGTCCGGGACCAGCCCCCGAACAGCCCGCCGGAGGACGTGCTTCGTGACGCCGCCGCGGATCTTCTGGTCGAGCGGGAGCCCCGCGAGATACTCCACCAGACGATGATCGAGGAACGGAACCCGCGCCTCGACCGAGAAGGCCATCGAGTTCCTGTCACCCCAGTGCAGCAGGAGGGGGAGGTTCGACGCCGTGATCTCACGCAGGAGAACCTCGTCAAGCGATCCCGAATACCGGAGGACCTCCGGCGGCGACCCCCTGAGGAGTCCTCTCCGTTCCGAACGGACGAAGAATTGCCGGGCTGCCCATGAAAAGAACGATCCATGGTGTCGTGCACTCCCGATCCCTTCCCGGATGGCGGCGAAGATCTCTCCACGCCGCAGAAGCCCCCGGATATACGGCGCCTGGTAGGCGATGTAGCCGCCGAGCTGCTCGTCGGCGCCCTGTCCATCGAGAACCACCTTCACTTCAGCGCCTGCAAGCCGCATCACGCAGTACTGGGCGTATATCGAGAGGGAGGCAAACGGCTCGTCCTGCATGTAGAGCAGCCTCTCAATATCCTCCCAGAGCCCCGCTGTATCCGGCGTCATCCGGCGGTTTGCGGCCCCGGTCGCCGCGACCACCGTATCGATATACCGACTCTCATCGAACCGCGGATCGTCAAACGAGACCGAGAACGTCTTTTGTTGCCCGCCGCTCCCCTCTAGAAGCTCATTGAACAGGACGGCGATCGTCGATGAATCGATGCCGCCCGAGAGACATGTCCCGACCGGGACGCCGCTTCGGAGCCGGAGCCGGACGGCGTCGGTCAGGAGTTCGCGAACATTTCGCGCAGCGGCTCCATCGTCGGCCCCACCCGGGGCGCCGTTCATCACGAGGCTCCAGTATCGTTCCGGCTCCCCGACGCCTTCGGCGGAGACGGCGATGGTGTGGGCGGGCAGGAGCTGGAAGATACCGTCGTACATCGTCTCCGCGGTGTGATCCGCAACCCCCCACGCGAGGAACGTCGCGAGCATCCGATCGTTCGGCCGCCGGCCGGCCCCGGGGTGCGCCCGGAGCGCCTTGATCTCTGATGCAAAGAGAAACGACCCCCCGGCAAGGGTGTAGTAGAACGGTTTGATGCCCAGGCGGTCACGCGCACAGAAGAGTTCGCGGCGGCGGCCATCCCGGAGGGCGAACGCCCACGCCCCGTTGAACCGGGCGAGACAATCCCGCCCCCACTCCTCGTAGGCGTGCAGGATCACCTCCGTATCGGTTGCCGTGGCGAACCGGTGGCCGGCGGCGGAGAGCTCGTCGCGGAGTTCGAGATGGTTGTAGATCTCGCCGTCGAAGACGATCTGAAGCGTCCCGTCCTCACTCCCCATCGGCTGGCGACCTTCATCGGCGATCGCAAGGCGGCGATGGGCAAGGCCGATCGGCCCGGAAAAGAATGTTCCTTCACCGTCGGGCCCGCGATGGGCCAGCCGCTCCGCCATTGCCCCGACAAGGGCCTCATCCGCATCCTCCCCGTTCAGGGCAAACTGCCCGACAATACCGCACATGCTCCGGACACCAGGGATGGATCAGTCGTCAAAACAGGTCTTCTCAAAGTCCGGGCCGTTGATGTCGCAGGAGGGGCAGGGCTCTGAACCGTTCACCACCCGATATGCATCCGCAAGGACGGCAGAGTTCGCAAGCAGCCCCGCGATCAGGATCACCTCAAGGATCTCCGCCCGGGTTGCACCCTTCGCCGTCGCTGCCTGCATGTGGTACTCAACACAGTGGCTGCACTTGAGCGCCGCACCCACCGCGAGGCTTATGAGCTCGATCATCTTCGGTTCGAGCTGGCTGGTCTCGACGACGGCACCCTTGTAGAGAAGGTGTGAGATGAGGATCTCGGGGCGCTCCACCATCCGCTCAAAGATCAGGGGGACCCTGCCGTATTCCGTCTTGATGTCGCGAAGGAGCTCCTCTGCGATCGCATCCGTCCCCCGTTCCCCGATCTTTGCAAGTACCTTCTCGAAGTTCATCATCACACCAATATCCGGGTTTCCGAGAAAGGTTTAATCCGGATCAATATGTAATTGCGCATTCGTGACGGCGTAACATCGGCGATATCATCGATCGTCACCCCATCGGCGATCTCGAGCGACCGTATCAGAGGCGCATACGGGTCATAGGGGAGTTTCACCCGGAGCCCCTCCATCTGGACGGTCACCGGCGTCGGGTGGGTGAGCATGCTGACCTCATGGATCTGCTCCTCGATGATGGTCATCAGGCGGGGCGGGAAGATGGAGAGCGGGTCTTTTGCAAGAGCGTCCCGCCGGGCGTCAAGGACGCGGGAGACCTCATCCACCAGTTCATCGAGTTTTCCGAGTTCCTCGGGGCGCTTGAGCCGGTGCATGATCCTCCCCACGCTTCCAACGTAGCCCTCGACCGGGGGATCGATCACCCGCATGAGCGCTTCGCGGTCAGGAGCGCCGATCAGGACGATCGGCGTATGGATCTCCCGGCGGATCGCCGGAAACTTCTGTTTGATGCACTCCTCGAAATTGCCGAGCACGTAGACGGCGAGATCGTGCTCGTTGATGATGTCCCGCTCTTCGTCGTTTAAGTTCGCGATCCGTTTCCCGAACCCGCGCGCCAGCCCGATCATGTTGGTCTTCGCGCCCGACCGCCTGAGGTACTCGGCGATATCGCAGGCGATATGGGGGAGATGGTGGATCTCAAGGCTCGGGCTCACGACGGCGATCTCCGTCCCGACGAGGGGCGCCTCGATCACCTCGCCGGCAAGCGGTTTTGCTATCCGGCGTATCAACTCGATATCGTCCCGCGGCACGAACGACTGGAGCACGACGTCCTGGGCCATAACGTGCTTCTGGACGACATACCCGCCAAGATCGTCGATCAGGTCCATGATCTCGTCGTGCCGGTAGATACCCCCCTTATAGGTCACCGGAACCAGTGTTGTCACAGTTCTACCCCCATCTTCTCAAAGAGCGGCACGACCATCGTCTCAACGATATCCGTCGGCAGGGTATCCTCGCTTGCCACGTAGTAAAACTTCCCGTCCCGGATGTACTGGCGGCGGACCTTGAACCCCTCCGGGGCGATGTACTGGAGCGCGTAGATGACGTCCTTGTAGAGGGTCTCGCTTGGATCGGCGATCACCAG
>JBAYQF010000126.1:0-5370 GCA_041677325.1 Methanoculleus sp. | reverse complement strand
TTCGGAGAAAAGAACGCTGTAGAGCATCCCGTTCGGTAACTAAACCCTTCTGGAGAACGTTTGAGAATCTGCACTGATGGGGGAAAGATAGGGGGGCCTCACTCCGGGGACACCGGCGAGACACTTGCCGAACTCGCCCTCCAGTTTGAGCAATCAGGCGAATCGTTATCCTGCCGTTATCATCTCCCGGACAGGAATCTGTCCAACCGACAGGATTGCCTCCTCATCTCCGAGCATATCTATGGCGGCGACGTCAACCGGATAGATCGGTACCCGGGAGGATATGCATGTATGGCGCAGGAGATCGTCGCAAAGCCGGAACGAGGCCGGACCGGGTACAGGAGTGCTGCGGTGCCCCGAGAAATAGCTCGGGAAGTCATGACGTCGGCAACACCCGGGCGACGGAGCGTTTTGAGCCTCTCCCCCCTCTTTTTATACGATCACCTCCAGAAAATGTAGTATACGCATCTGCAGATCACGGCTTTCAAGATACCGTTCCTGCGGGTGTCTGCACTGGACAGGGTAGGAAGAGCTGAGATTGAGCACACTTGAGTCATATCTCGATGCGCTGCACCTGGGAGTCTTTCAGGTTGTCGTACCGAAGGAACTGGTGACTGAACCGCTTGAGCCGGGCTGGAAACGATCTGCCATCAACGTGCCGAGTCCGGGGACGATCGCGAGTTACCGGAGGGGCCAGTACCATGCTCATGAGACCGTCTCGGAGTACCATGTCCATATGGACAGGTATGACCCGGAGAAGAACCCGATCATGCACCTGATCGACGACGCCCCTCTGATCCTCATGATCCACGAGACGATGGAGACGATCTTTGTGACGGGCAGAGAGACGGCCGGGAGAGATCCCCGGCAGCGCCTTCTCGACCAGCGCGTGAACTGGAAACTCCAGATGGGTCACGGTACAGTCCTGCTCGCAATAGGCGCCGTGTTCCTCCTTCTGGCGATCGGTAAGACCATACTCTTCTTCACCGTGATCCTGCCCTCCCTCGTTCTCATCCTCGGTCTCCTCACGATCGTCGAGGGTCTTCGGGGGAAAAATCACAGAGCACATGCGGGCAAGGAGATCGTCCGGGGTGGTATGATGGCAGGTGCCGGTCTCGTTCTCTTCGCCTTCTGGGAGCTCTACCTTGTCCTCATCCTGCTGATCCTCATGGTCTGGTTCCTGTCGAGCGCCGCCGTCACGCTGCTGCGGGTGGTCCGGGATCGGCGCAGGTTGACGGCAGGGTTCTGGTATACCCTCGGCCTGGGGATGAGTTCGCTCGTGCTCGGGATCCTTGCAATCACCCTTCCCCGAGAACTGGTCGTGATCCTGCTCGCCCTGCTCGCCGGGCTCATCCTCATGGCAGCCGCGTTCACGCTTCTCGATGCATGGGGATTGCGGAATGCCACCCGCCTTATGGAAGCAAGCGGGGCCTTCCGGTGACCAGTCCGGGGGCATCAACGCCCGCTCCTGCTATGCCGTGAGACCGACGATCCTCCAAGCCAGTCCGGGCTCCGTGAGAGACGATGATCCGGGATGGGTGACTTGATTGACCGTTTCGGATTGCGAGTGCCGGGATGAGGCCGCTCGGGTACTCTCCGGATCATGAAATAATATGCCG
Source organism: Methanoculleus sp. (assembly GCA_041677325.1). Taxonomy (GTDB): domain Archaea; phylum Halobacteriota; class Methanomicrobia; order Methanomicrobiales; family Methanoculleaceae; genus Methanoculleus. The sequence continues at coordinate 3,751 of JBAYQF010000126.1, read as the reverse complement.
GGTAGTTATACGGGTGGAGGAGCGGCACTGCCTGCCCGCTCCAGCCTCCTTGCCGCTACAACGATCAGGACGATTGCCCCCGCAGCGAACACGGCGTTGCCGGCGAGGTCGATGGCAGAGTTGTCCAGATAGATGGAGGGTTGAGGGAACGCGTGCCAGGCGTAGGTGAGGAGCGCCCCGCCGGCCAGCGCCAGACGGTGCCGATCGCCCCATCCCGGCCGCCGGGTCCATGACCGGACGGCGGCGATCACCACGACGTAAAGGATGAGATAGAGGGCCACCGGTATCCACCAATTCGGGGGATGCGGTACCAGCATGAATATCGAGCTGGTAACCAGTGCGAAGATGCCGACCAACCAGGTGTTCGGTGCCGGGCGTGTGCCTGCACTGGCGGCATGCCGTCCCGGCTTCAGGCTGAACGCAGCGACGATCAGGACAATGATGGCGATCACGACGCCTGTGAGTTGGGGGATGGAGGCGATGAAGGCGTCGGTGCTCAGGGTGATTGCCGTTGTGGCGATGATGCCTATCACAAAAAAGGTGCAGGTGATTGCGAGTCCGGGCCGGCCAAGCCAGGGAGTGGTCCGGCGTGCCGGGAACAGGGTCTCGGTGAGCGCTATCGGCACACCGATGCTCCAGACGGTGTGGATGGTGAGCACGAACAGGGTCCACGGGATGGAGATTCCAAGCGACGGCACAAAGCCGTAATCGAGAAGGTGCGCATTGAGGTAGTTCGGGTTGAAGAGCGACTGAGTGGTGATCCCCTCTTCCAGAACGCCGTACGCAAGGGCGAGCAGGATCATGCCCGGCCACCCTCTCCCGGTCCGCCGGACAACCTCCCTGATCAGGAGCGCCCCGCCGCCGTACATCGGCGCCAGCACGATGAGGGAGGAGAGCATGGTGATGGGGAGGTTCCCGAGCAGGAACTCGGCAACGAGCGGAGCGAGGAAGAAGAGTATGACAGCGGGAGCTATGTGACTGAGGAATGTCCCGGTTGAACGCTGTGCTCGTGTATCCGCCGATCCTCTGCCGGACATGATTGTGCCGGTTCGATCATCTGCATTGACTTAAGCTCTTCTATGATTGGATCTTTGGTTTGTAGCTGCTCTGCAGCCGGTCACACCCCGCAATAGAGTTCGAGGGCGTTGATTGCGGTGGTTGCAAGGGGCAACCCTTCCCGCTCTATCACCTCGAGTGTTCTCATCGCCTCCGGGTCATGCCGGATCAGGTCGATGAGGAATGATGTATCAAGCGTCGGCATCGAAGCCAGCCCCTCGCATCGAGGCCTTCCTCATCTCATGCGAGGCTTCTGCGACTGAATCGGCCAATGCTGGATTTGATCCGAACTCCTTGAGGACCTCGGAGAGTTTCTTCTTCGGCGGGGTATACTTCAGGATCACTTCAGAAAAACTCATGTTCGAGGGGCCTTTTAGCCGGGAAAGCCTCTCATATGCGTCGTCGCTGATGCTGATCGTCCTGGTTCCCATGGCTGTGTATGTGTATGTGCATGTATTTAGATTCTTCCGGGTCGGGATCTTGTTCTGGTCAGACGGGATCTGGTCGGCGTTGCCGGGCTAGCGCCGGAAAACGTTGCAGAGCCCAGGATGTAGCGGAGGGGTGGAGGGCGCCTGAGGATAAGGGTAGACCATGGAGAACGACTAGACGAATCAGGATGGAATGTTCTGAAAAGGGAGGGGTAATGTACCTACGCCGGGAAGGAACGTTACCCGGTTTGCGGGGGCGGGTTCAGGCCGGGTTCACTACCGTGAGGGGGCGCTCCATCGTCGCCTGGAAACCGGAGGCACGCGAACGAGGTTCCGGCAAGACCGTCCGCCCCACCAAGCATACATCTTCTTTACGAACTATGGTCGTTTGAGGCTACCTGTATGGGTGAGCACGCGAACCGCTCCGGCCAGCGATCTCCGGAATGCCGCCCACCCTTCGTCAGTGTTCAGGTTTTCTGAGAGGCAGACCGAGCGGATGTGGAGTGGTACTGTGCGCATAGTACCATCCCCGTTTGTGCAGGCAACGAGAAATGTGCCATATTCTACGGTTTCAGTCTCAGGATAGAGGAGCATGGCACTGGATGCATGGAGTTTGGTGATGTAAGCATACATCTGATACATGTCGGGCTGCTTAACATCAAACCCGGAGTCATCATGGTTGAACAACTTGTACTTTGTGTCGATGACAGCCGTGGCAGCACCATCCTGTATAGTGATATCGGGTATGAGCCTGAACGCTTTTTTCCCGGTGACAGCGTTCTCTGCCAGATGTCCTATCGACTCCTGGGGCTGGACCTTCACTTGCTTTCCGAAGAAGTAGATTGGGTCGTCCAGCAGTATCCGGGCGATGAACTCTTCAAAAAGCGTCTCCATCGGGAGCAGGAGTGAGAACGTCTCTACATGGGATGCCCGGAGCGTGAGGGTAGAGTGAGCAAGAAATATCCGGCAGATCCGGATGAACGGCTCGAACCGCTGGTTCAGCCGGGTGAACCGGATCCAGTCGATCTCGGGCGGGGTCACCGGCATGAGGCTGACAGGCTCAAGCACGTCATTGATGAATTTGAGGAGCCGGAAGTTCTCGGAACTTCCTGTCATCCTGGACATGATGTGACAGGTATATTTGAGCGTTCTGTTCAGGGTGTTGTCTTTAGAAAACTCATGAAAGATGCAGGGGACAATATGGAGCCGGGCAGGATTCGTGTAACACCGCGTGTCGATCCGTCCCCGGACGAAATGGAGGTCTTCGCGTTTTCTAACATATTCCCGGACCGGGTTCGATTTGATGAGATCGGCTAGGTTCTTCGCGAACAACCAGATAAAGACCTCAAAGAACTCAAACTCCTCGGTGTCGAGATCCGCCATATCGATCTCGGTGATCGGGAACGATTCAGTATAGGAGAGCATCTTGAGGATGTTGCCGGCGATGACAGACTTATAGGCTTCATACCGATCGTTCTTGAAGAGTTTAGGGAAGATCTGGATCGTGAGATCCCCTGCCCGGATCACGCCGATATAATTCAGAGGTTTGAGCGTATTTCGACCAATTTCAAGAAAAACTTTTATCTTGTTGAGTTTCTCCAGTTCCCGGAGTGTTTCCTCCGTCAGATACAGTACATTCTCTGCTAGAGAGAATGAGTCGGTCTCCTGGACCACTTTGTACGGATAGGAGACATACTCAAAGAGTGTCGCAACCGTCTCGCTCACAGCTGCCCACCAGGTGACTCTATTCCGGCCTTCTCGGTGAGCCGGGAGCATGCCTGAATGAAATCATCATCAAAAAGCGGTTCTTTGAACCTGGGCGACCGACCATCGGCTTCCACGAACTCTTTGCCGAGAATCTTTTCCAGTTTTGCAGGAGCATCGTAGAAGTATTCCTGGAGCAGCGGGATTATCTCGTGATACCAGATGAAGATGAGCAACTCCATCGCCTCTTCCACATCCGCCGCCTCACTCAGACGCATGAGATAACTGTGCCCGATCTGATGATCCCGATCGTAGAGGGTAGTAATCTTCTGGTTGACGAAGGAGAGGAGATCGATCGAAAGAGAGTAGATCTCTTGCAGATCCGTATCCTTGCTCATAAGATTCTGTCGAAGAACCTCATAATCCGGCATCAACTCAATGAACCCGAACCGCCGGCGGAGAGCGGCATCGATGAGGGCGATACTCTTGTCTGCTGTGTTCATGGTGCCGATGATGTAGAGGTTCGGCGGGACTGCATACCTCTCTTTGGAGTAAGGGAGGGT
>JBAYQF010000125.1:0-5379 GCA_041677325.1 Methanoculleus sp. | reverse complement strand
GGGTGATTTGATTTTGAGGCTCTCGCTCTCCGCAACCTTCCATCGCCTCTGCGAGCACCTCTTCCGGAGCCGGCTGCGGTTTACAATCCCGCCGCTCGTTGCGGTCATTGCATGGGCAGCAGGGGTAGGTGTCGTCGGCATCGCTTCAGGTCACCCGGGGCCAACACCGCTCTATGCCCTCCTCACCTTTTTTCTGGTGATCGTGATCCTTGCAGTTGCGGGGGCTGCGACACCGTTCCCGCTTGTTGCAGATGTCCTCTCAGCTCACGGGCGAATACAGACGGTGCTCGTTACCGCCGCAGCAATGACCCCGCTTGTATTCCCCCTGTTCATAACCCCGCACCGCTGGAGAGGCGAGCCCCCGCTGCTCACGGACAGGCTGCCGATCATCGGGTGGTTCTTCGATCCCGTCATGAACGCCCTGTCGTTCGCTGAAAACACGTTAGCATACAATCTGGCATTTTCCGGATTCATGCTCTTCGGTTTCTACCTCGAGTGCGTGCTGGTCGCCGCCGTCTTCTACATCCTCCTCCGGGCGGTCATCTCCCTCCGCCGTCCGGACTCCGGGGATGGGGGTGACGTGGAATAACTGCAGAAACAGAGGAAAAAACCGGATAATATTGCGGGCATAATCTGCGGCTTGTTCCTGTATTACTTCTGGGTCGCCGTGATCATAGCGATCCAGTTCACCTTCTTTACAGAAACAAACGCCATGGGAGTATCCGTGGTGATGATCCCGCTCATGCCACGGGCATGGCTCGTCGCCGGACTCCTGCCGTTCTTCCTTATCCTCGGCCATTACCTGTTCCGTGAGAAGTTGCCCGTAGATGAACTCCTCCTGAACAGATCGGGGCTTGCAGCCTCGGCCTCGGGCTTTCTCCTCTGGCTCCTTGTGCTGGCGGTTCTGGAAGTTCTGGGGATTACCGTGGAGTATCACTATTACGTCGCTGGGGGCTATGTCGTCATGCTGATTTTCGGTATGATCCTCTGGAAAACCTGGAGTCGGGGAGCGTGAACCCGACCAGGGAGAAATACCACTAATACCGAAAACAAAAGATGAATCAACAACCTCAGTACTCCGCTAAATTGGTTGAGACCATCCTTTGGAAGCCAACCCATCAACTCCCCTTCGCGTTCTTCGCGCCTTCGCACGAGGTTGTGGATGGAATAGCAATGCAGCCTCTCGCGTTGAACGCGTTGCCGCGAAGTCAGGTACCCGGGCGCTGCTGATCCCGCTCGAGGTTATTAGGTGAGGCTGCATTGCTCGATTGCAAATGCCGAAGTTAGAGAAGTACTGAACCTTCGCCAGCGGAGAAACCGGGCTAACGTATATCGCCAAACGAGTTGAATATCACACTGATCGCCTCTACTCTGATCAAATGCAGGGGAGATAAGCCCATGAAAATCTTGAAGATCATCGTCGAGAAGCATCCTGACGGCTATGTCGCCTACCCCCTGGGTCTGAAGGGCGCGTCGTCGTTGCAGAGGGGGATACCTACGAAGAAGCACTTAGCGAGGTGAAATCCGCCGTACGGTTTCGTATCGAGACCTTCGGGAACGATGCGCTCGAAAGCGACGATATTATGGAGACCTCCATTGCCGAAGTCGCCGTTTAGATGAAGTTTCTGCACGATGCACCCCAGAGGAAAACGCTGGAGGCGCTCGGATTTGCGGTCGTCAGGACGGGCAACCATATCGCGCTTATTCGCAACAATCCGGACGGCACAACGTCGCCGCTCACGATGCCGAACCACCCCAAACTCAAAGGCCCGACCTTGCGGAGCATCTGCACGCAGGCTGGAATTTCACGAGGTGAGTTCCTACGGGCGTATGATCAGAAGTAATGCAAAATATTTCTGTTCTTCCTCCGGCGACAGCCCCTTATTACCTCGCGCCACAAACCTACTAACCATGATCACCGACCGCGAGAGAGCAGCCTTCGAAGCCGGCATAAAACTCGGCGCTCTCTACCACCAGTTCGTCGGGACGCCCATCGCCCGCGAGACCGCCGCGACCGTTGAGGCCGCTATCGAGCAGGCCGTCGGTCTCCAGCCCTACGTGACGGATATCACCGTCCGGCTGAATCGCGACCTGATGGTCTCGAACCGGTTCGGCTACTCGGAACTTGCCGGGAAGATGTTTGATGCCCGGATCACGACAACGGTCGGCGCAACCGTCTGCCGCGCCCGATTGCACCTCGAGGACGACTACCCCATGATGGAGATCGTCGAGTTCCATGAAACTCCCCGCGATACCGATCACTGACGACCATATCCATATCGATCCGGTGAACGGCCGGGGCGTCGAGGCTGCAAAGGACTTTCGCCGCAGCGGAGGGACGCACATCTTCCTCGTCGCGAAACCCTCCTGGTCGCTCGGGGTCGAGCCGTCCGCCGGCGAGGACTACCGGGAGGTCTTCGATAGAACGCTCCAGGTAGCGGAGATGGTCCGGGAGACCGGGCTCGTCGTCTACCCGGTCCTCGGCGTTCACCCGGCGGAGATAAACCGGCTTACCGCACGGATGAGCCTCGAGGAGGCCGCCGGTGTCATGATGGCCGGCCTCGACATCGCCGCCCGTTATGTCGAGGATGGGCAAGCCGTCGCCCTCAAGAGCGGCCGGCCCCACTACGAAGTCCCGCCGGAGGTGCTCGCGGCCTCGAACGCCGTCCTCTTCCACTCCCTCGAACTCGGCGCCGATTGCGGTTGCGCCGTCCAGCTCCACGCCGAGAGCGGGCCGTGCACCGACGTCGTCGATATGGCAGAGCGGGCCGGTATCCCTATCGAGCGGGTCGTCAAGCACTTCGCGACGCCCGATACGCCCCTCATGCCCTCCTTCATCGCGCGGCACGAGGATATCCCCGCGCTCGCCCGGTCGGGCCGCCGGTTCACGATGGAGAGCGATTACATGGACGAGAACTCCCGGCCCGGTGCGGTCATCGGCCCGAAGTCGGTTCCGCGGTTCACGCGCCGGTACCTCGAAGAGGGGCTCATCACCGAGGACGACGCCCGGCGCATCCATCAGGAAACCCCGTCTCGCATCTACGGCGTGGATATCACGTTTCCCTGACGGAACCGTGCACCTTTTTGATACCTCCCGTCAAACGATATACGATGTACTTAAAAGTGCACCGCGTACCGGGCGCCGGTGAGGTCGTGGCCGCCTGCGACGCCGAGCTCATGGGCACCACCCTGATGCACGGCGATGTGGAGATCTGCATCAGCGGAGGCTTCTACGGCACCGAGGATGCCTGTGAAGAGGACGTCCGGGGGGCGCTTGCGTGTGCGGAGAACGCCAACATTATAGGGAAACGCGTCGTAGCCCTCGCCGTCGCCATGGGCCTCATCGCCGAGGAAGACTGCATCATGATCGGCGACGTCCCGCACGCCCAGATATTCCGGATCTGATCCATGACCATCCAGACGAACATCTGTCCCCGTTGCGGGAAACCGAGCGAAGAAGGATTCTGCCCGGAGTGCCGGGCCGCGGATGTGCGGCTGCTCACCTGCGAGCCGTACGTGACCGCCGTCTGCTGTCCGGTCTGCGACTCGCAACGGCGCGGCAAGACCTGGTCGGATCTCCAGATGCCGCGCGAAGACCTCATCAGCGAGCTGGCGATGTCCGCGGTCGCCATCCACGAGGATGCGAAGGATATCCGGATCACCATCCGCACCGAAGAGATCGCGTCGAACAGGACGGCCTGCTCCGTCGAGGTGGAGGCGGCACTCTACGGCGTCCCGGTCAGGGATGCCTGCAGAACCGAGATCCGGTGGCAGAGGGAGTCTTGCGACCGGTGCAGCCGCATATCCGGTGGTTACTACGAGGGGATCGTCCAGGTGCGGGCGACCAATAGGAAGATCAATGCCTACGAGCGAGAGGTCGCCGTGAGCCTTGCAGAGCAGGCCGAGGAGTCGCTCCAGCAGTCGGGCGACCGCTTCTCGTTCATATCTGACCTCGAGGATGCAAAGGACGGCGTCGATATCACCGTCGGGACGCAGCACCTCGGCCAGGAGATCGCAAGGGCGATCACGGGGGCGCTCGGCGGGCGGTTCACGACCCACCCGAAGCTGGTCGGCGAGAAGGACGGAAAGGCGCTCTACCGGATCACCTACTCCATCCGGCTGCCGTTCTACCAGAAGGGCGATGTTGTGGTGGCTCGCGGAGGTTACTTCGAGGTGCGCGATATCGACGGGCACCGGCTCCGGGTCTTCGATCTCGCGGCCGGCGCCGCCCGGACGCTTGCCGAGAGCGAGGTCGAACGCCGTATAGGCAACGTCCGCGAGGCCGAGTCCGCGCTCGTCGTCTTCACGCAGCCGGGCATCGTGGGGCTGATGGACCCGAAGACCTACCGGACGCGGGAACTCAACGCGGTTCCCTGGACGTTCCCCCTGGAGGGACAACCGATCCGGGTGCTCCGCGACGAGGAGCAGGACCGTCTGGTCATCGTCGGGTGAGCCCCGTCATGCGTGCGCGGAAGGTGCCGGCGGCCGCCCTCACGGATGTTGCGGACGCGGAGTGGGTGGATGCCTCCCGCCGGCCGTATGTCGAGGGAGGCGTCGCCTGGGTCCCGGTCAGGGAAGGCTATCCTGCCGATGCCGATCTCCCGGAGCGGGAGATCTACCGCGGCCGCGGCTACCACCTCGTCGGCGACGTCGCGATTCTCCACGGCGATCCGCCGACGGAAGAGGAACTTGCCGCGATCGTCTCCCACTGCCGCCCCCGGGGCGTCGTCCGGGTGAAGGGGTTTACCGGCGAGATGCGCATCCCGGACGTCGAGATCCTCTACGGCACCGCCGGCGAGGTGCGGCACCGCGAGCAGGGCTGCACCTTCTTCCTCGACCCGACGAAGGTGATGTTTGCTCAAGGGAATCGAGATGAGAAGGCGAGGATCGCCGCACTCGTCCGGCCCGGCGAGCGGATCGCCGATATGTTTTCCGGGATCGGTTACTTCACCATACCCGCGGCCGCAAGCGGCGCACGGGTCCATGCGATGGAGATCAACCCAATAGCCTTTGAGTACCTGCAACGTAACATTATGGCAAACCACGTTGCGGATCGGGTCGCGGCGGAAGCCGGTGATTGCCGTGAACTCCTCTCCGGGGTCTACGACCGGGTCCTGATGGGGCACTTTGACGCCCCCTCGATGCTCGCCGACGCCCTCGCCCATGTCCGGGAGGGGAGCGTGCTCCACGTCCATAGCATCGGGGATGCGAGCAAGACGATCCGGAAACGGGTGGGAGAGGCCGGGTTCTCGGCGGCGGTGACCCTCCGCCGGGTGAAGAAGTACGGCCCGCACGCGTGGCATATGGTGCAGGATGTGACGATATCGTGAAGACGCTTTCGGGAAAGACGGTGGTGCTTGCCGTGACGGGGAGCATCGC
>JBAYQF010000124.1:0-5384 GCA_041677325.1 Methanoculleus sp. | reverse complement strand
TCGGCGTCCGGCTGCATCTTCGCCTTGAGTTCCCTGATGAGATCCAGGGAATGGTTCTCCTTCTCGTCAGTCAGCCCGCAAGCATAGAAGAGAATGGTATCAGCATCGCTTAGCTCCGGGGTCACCAGGACATCCGGTCTCCGGGTATCCAGATACCTCTCGATGAGTTTCGTCCGGAGCTGTCCCTCAACGCACCCGTTTGTACAGAGAAATACCCTGGTCATAGGTTACCGCGAGAGCCCCTATAGCGTGTGGATGATATATAACTTTTGTTGGAGGAGATACGATCACACCACCGTTCAGGGGGTTTGGGAGGATGGCACGCATCCCATACCCCCGGGGCATTCCCGGACGCCTCATCGAGATCGGGCCCGCGATCGACCGTACAGAATAGGATCAACCTTGCAGAGGCCGCCCGATATCCGGCGAACGGGTGCCGAGATGGATCTGATCAGGATTCCGATCGTGGGCATCGGGAGAGGAGCGGGAACGGTTGCCCGACATGAGGAGGACTCACCCTGCCGGTTCCATCCCCGTGCAGACGTCCCGCCCGGGATCGAGGAGGACGTCGTGGGGGAGACCGATGAGTGAGACGGCCGCGAGCGCCCCGATGACGCCCCGGCCGCCGTGGAGGTGCGCCCCAAACTGTGCGGCGGTCGCCCCGGCCACCTCCCGGTCGATCACCGATTCCCTTGCGTTCCTCCCGTATGCCCGGAGTGCCCCGGGCACCCGGAACCCCTGCCTGACGGCGACGCCCCACTCAGGGGATGCCGCTTCCCCGGCGACGAACCGAACGGCGGACTCCTCGATCCGTGTCACGATATCGGGTTCCACCGCAAGCTCGATGCAGCTGCACGAGTTCCCGGCGGTCCTGGCCTCAAGATGGGGGTTGAGCATCGCGACACGGTGGCCGATCGGCATGACGCCGTCGAGTTTTGCGAGGTGCTGGAGGAGGGCGAGAGCAAGGGCGAACGTTGCACCCTCCGTCCCGGTATCGGTATCGTCGATCCCGATGGCAACGTAGGCGAGCGCCCGGGTGACGACTTCGCCCTCGACCACCTGCCCTTCGCGGCGGAGGGTGACGCCGCAGACGCCCTCCGCAAAGGACATCATATCGGTGAGGGAGTAGGCCGGACCGCCGATACACCGGATCTGTTGACGGATGTAGCCGTCGTCGTGGAAGACACCGACGATCCCGACGGCCGGCGCAGGATCGAGCCCGACGGCCACCTCTCGCCGCCCGAGGGTCGCACGCTCGCGGAGCAGGGTCCCATCCCGGCGGACCGATCGCAGGGCGCCGCCGGCCCGGGTGTGGTGGAACTCACAGAAGGCGGCGCATCCCCCGCTCATGCACTCATGGTAGATCTCGACCTCGCCGCCGTCGATGGTGGTGAATATCCGGCGGCAGGCGCTCTCCGGCATCACACTGCTTGCTGCGTAGTGGGCGGCATGCCGCCCCCGCTGCTCCTCCGTGAGGAGGACGCAGCCCTCCTCGATGAGGCGGTTCACCCAGTCCTGGACGGTGCTCCGGGGGGTATCGGTCGCCTCCGCAATACCGGCCACCGTGAAGTAGCCTCTCTCAAGCGTCGCCAGACGCATCAACCGCAGGTACTCTTTCCGCCGCTCAAGAACTCTGGACATGCCGATCACGGATGTAGAGGAGATCGCCGATGATGGCGCTGGCGGTCTCGGTGGAGCCCGCCCCCTTCCCGATGAACGTGAGGTCGCCGGCAAGATCCGTCTCCACGGTGACGGCGTTGAGCGTCCCCTCGACGACAAGTGAATGCGTCTTTGCAATGAGGCGTGGCGAGACACGGAGCACGCCCGCCGCCGGGACAATCTCGCCGATGAGCCGGATGGTGCAGTCCTGGTCTTCCGCAAGCCGCAGGGCTTCAGGAGTCAGGAGGGTGATCCCCGTCCTCTCCACATCTTTAAGTGTGGCCTGCATATCGAGGACGGTGTTTGCGAGGATGACCAGCTTGATGCCTGCGTCGATCCCCTCGACGTCGTACGTGGGATCCGCCTCGGCATACCCGAGTTCCCGTGCTTCGGCGAGGGCCTGTTCGTAGGTGAGGCTATCCTCGGCCATACGGGTGAGGATGTAGTTGCAGGTTCCGTTGAAGATCCCGTAAAGCCGGGAGATAGTGTTTCCGGCGATCCCCTCCTGCATCGCGTGGATGAGCGGGATCGCGCCGCAGACCGTCGCTTCATACCTCAGGAAGACACCGTTTGCCGCCGCAAGGTCGCGGAGCTCCGGGTAGGCAAGGGCTATAGGGCCTTTATTCGATGTGACGACATGTTTTCGCCGCATGAGGGCTTTTTGGATATGGCCGAGCGCCGGCTCGCCGTCATCCACGTTCGTCGGCGTCACCTCGACGAGAAGATCGTAGTCCGCCCTTGCCACCACGTCCGCAGGGCTGATGTTCACATCGCCGCAAGGACCGCCCTCCTCCTTCCGGGCAAGCGCCGCCGCCAGATCGATCCCGGTCGGATTGATGATCCCGCTTCGTGAATCGGCAAGCCCGGTGACGATGATATCGAGGTCTTTTGCAAGGAGCGCTCGTGCAATGCCCTGGCCGACTGACCCAAACCCGAGGATGGCGATCCGCATCATGCCTCCTCCAGGGGTTCGATGACGAGGAGGTTCTTCTGCTCCGCGACGCCGCGCAGGATCCTGAGCGCTTTCTTCATCTCTTCGCGGGTGGTCGAACGGATGATGATGCGGGCGGAAGAGGGGGCGTTGATGGCCGGCATGGCAAGCGAGAGTTCCGTCACTTCGGCCGAGCCGGTCCTGTCGATCTGGTCGACGGTATCGGAGAGATCCGTGTGCATCAGGTGCCCGATCACGATCAGCGTACATTCATAGAGGAGCCGTTCTTCACCGATTCGCACGACGTTGACGCCCTGCGCCCGGAACATCTCAAGGAGCCGTGCAAGGCGCCCTTCGGGGAGCTCCAGGACGATCTGGACGTCCAGCGCTTCCGTTGTCGCCGGCGTCTCCCTCTGGTGGATGACCGCGATGATATTTCCTCCGACGGCCGAGATCGGCTGGAGGGCTGCAACCAGCTGCCCGGGCTGATCCCTCATCTCGAGCTTCATTGATACCTGCAAAAAACCACCTGCTGAATGGTTGACCTGCCGGAGTGATAAGCCTTGTACATCCCCCCTCCCGGGGTGAGAGCAAAAAAAGGTACAGCCGGGTGGAGTTACTTTATTGACCCGGGTGCGGCGGTGACGATCGGGAGTGCCCGGGCGAACTCGGGAAGGAGTTCGGCAGGGATGCCCATGACAAGTTCGTTGTCCTCAATCCCGGAGAACTTGCGCGAACCGTCGCATCCGAGCGAGTAGTTGATCTTCCCCGAGAGGTAAGGGAGCGCGGTCGCATCTGCGCAGACCGACTGAATCCCCGCCATGGAGGACTCGATCCGTCCGCCGAGCAGATAGAGGGTCGTCTGCGCAAGTTTCAGCATCGCCCGGGGTTCGGTGACGATGACAACGACATGCGGGTCAAACGGCGTCTTCTCAAGCGGCGCGTAGACGGTTGCGTAGGTCTCGAGCTCCGGGACGTGCGGCACCCGCTGGATCGTCCGCATGCAGGAAGCCCAGCTCTCGAACTTGCCGAGTTTGTAGTAGAACTCGCCGGTTTTGAGGCTTTTTGTGAGTTCTTTCAGCCCGAGAGCCCAGGCACCGCCCATACATATGTGATTTTCGGCGGTCGCGTAGAAGATCTCGCCGTTCAGTCGCGCCCTGCTGATCATCTGGCAGTGGCGGACGCTTTCAGCGATCGGTCCGATCCCTTCGGGGATGCCCCGGGCGTCTTTTGCGAGTTTCACCGCAACGGGCGAGCCCCGCAGGTCAAGGGTTTTCTTGAACGTCTCTGCAATCTCCGCATAGGAGTATTCAGTGCGCATCTGGTCTTCCATGATTGTGCTCACTCCTCTGTGAAGATAATCCGCGCAACCACTCATATAATCTTTGTTCGGGATATCAGGAGGGTTAGAGGTTGCGCAGTTTGCGGTTCACCTTCTCAAAGAACGGTTTATCGGTATAGACGAAGAGGGCGGGCTGATCCGACCGTTTAACCGTGAGGGTGGCCTCTCTCTCCAGTTCAAACGTCGTCTGCCCGTCGATGACGAGGTGTGCGGGTTTCTCGGTCTCAAGGGTGATCTCAAGGTTCCTCCGTGTGCTGATGAGGTGCGGGCGCGACGAGAGCATGTAGGGCGCGAGCGGGACGAGGAGGAATCCTTCGATCTGCGGGTCGACGATCGGCCCTCCTGCGCTCATGGCGTAGGCGGTCGATCCGGTCGGTGTCGATATGAGAAGGCCGTCCGCCCGGAACCGCTCTGCAGGCGTTCCGTCGACGTAGACACCGAACCGGAGCATCTTCGCCGGGCGGTCGGTGACGACGAGCCCCTCGTTGAGGGCATTCCCGAGGTGCCTCCCATCGACGGAGAGGTTGACCCGGAGCCTCTGTTCAACCTGGAATCCACCTTCGTGGGCTGCGAAGAACGCACGCGCCTCGTCGGGCTCCAGGTCCGCAAGGAACCCGACCTCGCCCCAGTTGATCCCGAGCACCGGGATCTGTCTCCTCATCTGGTTGACGGTGAGGAGGACCGATCCGTCGCCGCCGACGACCACGACCAGGTCGCCGTCGATCTCCTCGAATCTGACGCCGTCCTCACCGAGGCACCCGGCCGTGCCCTGTTCAAGAACGACATCGTGCCCGGACTCTTCGAGGTCCCGGGCAAGATCGGAGGTGTAGCGGAGCGCCTCCGCATCGTCGATACGCGATACCAGCACGATCTTCATGTCTCCGTCACCTCAGGTACTCGATGACCTTGTTGTGGAGTGTCCCGTTCGTGGCGATGAGGTTCCGGCCGACCGATACCTCATCGGGGAAGACGAGGGGGTTTCCCTCGATATCCGAGACCGTTCCCCCTGCTTCCTCACAGACCAGCATCCCCGCCGCTGCATCGGTGACGCGGAGCGTCCCCCGGACATCGACAAAGCCGTCGATGCGGCCGCACCCGACGTAGCAGAGTTCGAGCGCCGATGCGCCGAGGAGGCGCCATCGCCGGATCTGCCGGTTGATCCCGAGCACGCGGGTCGGGTCGAACTTCCGGCCGTAGACGCTCATGGCGCTCTCTTCGAGGAGCGCCGTCCCCGAGACATGGATGGGGTGTCCGTCGAGGAAGGCGCCCTGCCCTCTGACGGCGTGAAACGTCTCCTCTGTGGCGAGGTTCTGGACGTATCCGGCCTGGACGATCCCTCCTTTCGCATACGCGATGGAGAGGGCGTAAAACGGTATCCCGACCACGGCGTTGTAGGTGCCGTCGACCGGGTCGAGGAAGATGGTGCCGCTCTCCCCGCTCATATCGGCACAC
>JBAYQF010000123.1:0-5431 GCA_041677325.1 Methanoculleus sp. | reverse complement strand
CGTTGGCTATCTCGCCCTTCAGGTAGAAGTGAGAGAAGCGGTGATCGCGCTGCCCGGCTCTACCCCGTCCACCCCTGTTGCCGGCGCCACGCCGGTTCTTGTGCGTGCCGCCGCCACAGGTCCGTGAACCCCTGTATTTGGATCTCTTGTTTACGGGCATCAGTCTCACCTCATCTTATAGAGGAGATCGTTGATCTGGGGGCCATAGTAGCCGAGAGCTCCACCCTGCTGAAAGGTTCGCTTGATGGTTTTATAGCCCTTTCGAGGTGGGTGCAGTCTTAACACCGGCTTGATCTCCACCAGATCGCAAAAGCTCGTCTCGCCGTTGCAGAGCGCTGCCGCGAACTCGCCGATATCGGCATACGGGGTATGCACACGGACGTATTCGTCGGTCAGCTTCGCGTCCCCGGTCAATCTGCCCCGGGTGCGCAGGAGAGTGGCCAGAGTCCCTGCATCCACCTCACCATACGCTACGAAGTCCTTCACCTTGCGGATCATGCCGAGGTACGCAGGCGTATCCGGCACGAGAACGCAGTGATTCACGTGATGCAGGCGGAGCATCTTCAGGGTATCCTTGATCTCACGGTTGGTCTTGACCACACCGCGCACCTGTACTACCGCGTACATCACTCTTTCCCTCCGATCCGGACCATGTTCGTCTGCCGGAGCGCCTCAAACGTCGCTTTCGCGTAGTTGATGGTCGTCCGGGTCTGTCCCCGGTTGAACGCCCAGACATCCTTGATGCCCGCAAGCGTCAGGACTTTCTTCGGGATATCTCCGGTAACGAGGCCGATACCCTGGGGAGCGGGCTTCAGCGTCACACGGACGCTGCCCGACTTCCCGGTCACCTCGATCGGGATCGAGTGGGCTGCCTCGCAACCGCACTCCCAGCTCCCGCAGCCACGGGAGACCTTGATCAGGTTCAGCTTCGCGTTTGCGATTGCTTTCTGGATCGCGTTGCCGACCTGGACATCCTTCCCCTGGCCGAACCCGACGTAGCCGTTCCTGTTGCCGACCACGACGACGGTTCTGAACTTCACACGGCGGCCTGAGTCGGTCATCCGCTGGACCATGTTGATGTCCAGCACCTCGTCCTCCAGGTCGGGCAGGAGGTAATCGACGATCTGGGGCTCCTTGATCGGCCTGCCGCTCGCAAGCACCTCATCGATGTTGGTGATCTCGCCTGAGGCGACCATTCGCCCGAGGCCGGTGAGCGGGATCCATTCTTCCTGTACGTATGCCATGTCACACCAGCTCCTTCTTGATGGCCAGAGCCACAGCCTCTACATTCGCAACCAGGTTGCCCGCCTGTTCGGGAGTATACTCCGCGATGTGGGCACCCTTGAGTCGTTCTTCATCGGGAAGGATCGATTCACCGTAGGGAACATCGAACCCTGCGTCCACTGCGCCCTTGAGGGCGGCAAAGACACGGGCTCCGGGTTTTGCCCGGGCAAGTCCGATATCGAGGATCGCCTCGTCGTATCCTCCGTTCAGCGCTTTGACCGCGAACAACATCCCGGTAAGGTAGGCAGCCGGGGTGCTTGCAGTCGATCCCTCATAGCCGTAGCCTGCAAGCTCAGTCGAGTATGCAGCCATCAGGGTGCGATCACCTTCAAGCTCGGAGACGACCAGCTGCACGATTATCTGCCGGTTTGTCTTCCGGACGACCATCCTCGGCATCCCCGACGACAGGAGCGACATCCGCTTGTAGTAGTCGGTCTTGCCTTCGTGCCTTCTCCGGAAGGGTACAAAGTATCTTGGGCCGGTTGCCATTATTTCATCCTCCCTGCCACAATCTCAACCTGAGCCTCAAGATGCGACACGCTCCGGAACTGGCCTCCAGATGCCCGCCGGTACATAAGGCGGTAGAGACCCCGGTCGATCGTGCCCTCCTCGCGCATCTCGCGCAAGGTGCGGCGCTGAGCCCGGATCTTGCGGATCCATGACCGTTTACTGGGGTTTCGCGCACCAACAGCACCTTTCCTCCGGCCGGGCCCTTTCTGGTGGCCGTAGGAACGCTTTGCCATACGGATGCGGGTTCTGCCACGGCTGTTCCCTTTCACGAGGTTCGCCCGGATCGCGCCCTCTTCGATGAGCTCGCGCAGGTCGTTTCGGGAGATCGCTCCCTCGATATCAGTCTGGCGTTCGGGATCGAACCAGACACGGTTGATCCCGCACTTGAGAATGGCCGCTGCCATTCGCTTCTGGTTGGCGAGATCACTCATCCTCGTTCACCTCTTCTTCTTCAGCTGCAGCAGGTACCTCAGCCGCAGGGGTGAGGTCTTTTGCGTTCAGGACCTTGAGCCCGAGTGCCAGCGCCTGCTCCTGAATCGCTCCACGTTTCCTGTTCCCTACAGAACCGGCAATCCGGACGGCCTGGGTCTCGGGGTTCAGGTCCACGAGATCCGACGGCGTAAAGACCCGCACCTCAGTGTAGCCGCTCGGGTGCATACCGCGAACTGCGGCTGGTGCACCGTATCCGGGTCGGGGAAGAGCTCCCTTTGCCTTGAACTGCCGTCTCTGCTTGCTCTGCAGACCGCGCGGACGCCGCCAGACATCTTCGAGCTTCGTCTTGCGGTGAAGACCTCGCCTCTTGAAGGCGGGTTTGTTGTGCCGGGCGCGGGCGCGGATCAATCTTCTTGTTTCATCCATTGCTTTCACGCCCTCTCAGTGATGTAGATGCCGTCCTGGAACACCCGGGGATCACGCTTCGTGATCCTGGTCGCGTGTTCGATATTTGCGGCCGTGTTGCCCACTTTCTCTTTGTCGATACCGGTGAGCGTAACTTCATCGCTTCCGACCTTGACGGTGACGCCCTCGAGGATCTTTGCGATCCGGGGCTGTTTCTCACCGAGGAAGTTGGTGATCTCAAGGCGGTTGCCCTGCAGTTTGAGCTGGATCGGGAAGTGGCTGTAGACCACCTTCATCCGGTACTCGTAACCGTCGGCGACACCCCGGATCATGTTCTTTGCATGAGCCTCGAGCGTGCCGGTCATGGCAAGGATCCGCTTCTTGTCGGATGCCGTGGAGACGAGGACCTCGCCGTCTTCGACCCTGAGATCAATCTGTGGGAAGCGCATGTCGCGAGCCAGCCTGCCCTTCGGTCCGGAGACCGTGAGCACACCGCCGTCGAACGTGACGTCAACACCGGGAGGGATCTCGATCTGCCGTGTTATTGCCATACTCATTCCCTCCCTTAGTAGACGTAGCCCAGCAGCTGTCCGCCAATCCCTTCGCCCCGTGCCTCGGTGTGGGAGATGACTCCTCTCGAGGTGGAGACGATCAGGATACCGAAGTTCTTTGCGGGAAGATACTGCGACTCCCAGTATTCCATATCAGCCATCGCCACCGCAAACCGGGGGCTGATGGCGCCACACTTATTGATCGTTCCGGAGAGCTGGACCCGGAACTGGCCGCCGCGACCATCGTCGATGAATTCGAAGCCGCTGATAAAGCCGTTTTCCTGCATGACGCGAAGCATTGCGCCGAGAAGCTTGCTTGCGGGTTCTACGATGACCTCGCTCCTGCCAGCATCCCCGGCATTCTTGATCGTGCTCATCGCGTCAGCGATTGGATTCAGTCGTGCCATGTTTTCTACCCCTAGTTCAGCTTCTTAAAGCCCATCTTGCCCGCCCACTCGCGGAAGCACTGGCGGCAGAAGTAGATGCCGTACTTCCGTACGAGGCCCTGCTTCCGGCCGCAGATGCGGCATTCGTTCGCGCCGCGGCCGAACTTCCGTACGTTCTCGCCCGTTGCGCCTGACTTTTCCGCCATTCGTTACACCTCCACCTGGTAGTGCTCGCGCATGAACGCGATGGCAGCTTCCTTGTTCACTTTCTGATTGGCCGGCAGTTTCCTGCGTTCGACGCTTCTCCTTGCAATCCGCACACCACGGTACTCGAGCACCACATTGATGTCCATGCCGTAGATACCGATGGTCGGATCGTAGGACATGCCCGGGAAGTCGGTGTGCTCCTCGATGCCGAACGAGACGTTCCCGGTCTGGTCGAACTGCGAAGAAGCAAGATGCCGCTCGATGATCTCAAGAGCGGTCGTGATGAACTTCTCAGCATTCTCCCGGCGCAGGGTGACCTTGCACCCGATGGGTGCGCCCTTCCGGATACCGAACGCCGGCTGGGTCCGCTTCGCGATGGTGCGGACGGGTTTCTGGCCGGTGATCTGCGTTACGAGATCCTCCGCCTTGACCAGTCGCTCGCCGCTCTCCCCGACGCCCATGTGCACGACGATCTTGTCGATGTAAATCTCCTTCATCGCGGTCATGCCGAGGCCTCCAGTTCGGGCGCTATCGCGGAGCGGCCGACCATGAAGACGTAATCCTCGATGGTCTCGAACCGCTCGCCGGCTGAGTCGTCCGCAAGGATAACACGGTTCGGAACGGAGCCTGATGTCTTGATGATCTCGATGACCCGGCCGATCCTGCCGGAGTGCTTGCCGCCGACGATCATGGCTACGTTGCCTTCCGCGAAGGGGAAGTGGTCGATGATCTTGAACCGCTCTTCACCGTCTGTCCCAAGGGTCACAACGATAGAATCCTTTGCCTTGTAGGTATTGTCGGCAAGGATGTTTGCACCGAACGCAAGGTTCAGCTGCACCTTGCCGCCCTTGATCGTGGTCTTGTTCCGGATCTTGCAGAGCCGGGTTTTTGCGGACTCTGCCGGGATCTCGACGGCGACCAGGTTGCCCCGCAGATCGAGCTGGATGCGGTAGTGCTTCTCGGTCTTCGGGATCGAGACGATGTCAAAGACACCAAGCCCCATCTGGGGATCTCTGCAGGCCCGGCCGTTGACGAGTATGTCGCGCTGGTGCAGGATCTTCCTGGCTTCGCTTGCATTCTGCGCAAGGCCGATGTGCTCGCGGAGCCAGACCCCGACCGGCATGGCACCGGCGTTGTGGGGACCAGGAGCGGTCTTCATGACAAATTTCTGTACTTTCTTCGGGATGTGCCAGGAGCCTGGCGCTACCAGACGCTTGAGATATCCAGACATTATGCTCCGCCTCCAAGTCTCTCCACACGTAATTTATCTTTCAAGTTGAGCTTCGTGATCTGCACGTTTGAGGGATCGACCGGCCGGGGAACTTCGGTTCCATCCGCCTTCGTCACCATCACACCATGCACGACCACCCGGCACGCCTTCATATCCACCGCATCGACGACGCCTTCGTCGCCGGCAAAGTCTCCACGGAGCACCCTCACGGTGTCGCCCCTGACCACACGGGTTCTCCGGATGCTGTACTTCCCGCGGAGTTCGGGGGAGAGCGATGCGGAGAGGAAACGGCCCCGGGTGTGGTTCGGTGCGTTGTAACGCGCCTTGCGCTGTTTCCTCGGCTGCTTGCTAACTATGCGTACCATTATTCACCACACCTTACACGATTATCGTCGCCATGGAGGCGATCTTCGGGAACCGCTCCG
>JBAYQF010000122.1:0-5464 GCA_041677325.1 Methanoculleus sp. | reverse complement strand
GCCTCTACGGGACTACGGATGAGGATATCCGCGAGATGGCCGCGATGGTGTGCACGGCGCTTGCAACCGTCCGCCCGGATACCGCCATCGGCGAGGTCTTGCCCCTCGTCGCCCGCGACCTCCTCCTCGATGCCCTTGAGGGGGAGGGCGGCGCCCGGGGCATCGGGCTTGAGGATGCCGTCGCCGCCGGCGTGCGGTCGGGCCTCTCCGCCCGAGAAGCACGCGCCGCGCTCGAAGAACTCCTCGCTGCAGGGGAGTGTTACCGGCCCTCATCGGGCATGATAAAACTGATCTGATACGATAATGCATCTTCATTTCATCGAGAACGGCCCCGCCCTCCTGGTCGAGAGCGATCGGCGGGTGCTGGTCGTCGCCGACCTGCACATGGGCATCGAATCCGGCCTCGAACGTCACGGCGTCCACATCGCGAGCCGGAGCGCCGCCCGGGCCGATCGGGTGATCGCCTGCATCGAGGAGACGGAGCCCGATCTCCTCCTCCTCCTCGGGGATGTCAAGCACAATGTCCCGGTGACGAGCAGGCAGGAGTACCTGGAACTCCCCGGTGTCCTCCGGTCGTTCCGGGAACGCGTGCCGATCGTCATCGCTCCGGGCAACCACGACGGGGGCATCGGGCGATTCCTTGAGCCCGGCGAACTCCTGCCCGCGGACGGCGCGCTCATCGACGGCGTCGGCTACCTCCACGGTCACACCCATCCCGCCCCCGAACTCTCCGGCCACCTCATCGTCATCGGTCACCACCACCCGGTCGTCTCGCTCATCGACTCCGTCGGGTGCGCCGCGCGAGCCCGGCCGGCCTACCTCTACTCGGCGGTCGAGGAGCGCACACGCCTCCTCTTCGTCCCGGCCTTCAACGAGTTCGCGGGCGGGATCGACGTCGGGCGGTTACGGGAGAGCGGGCTCGGGCCCCTCTCCCGGTGCATAGGCGAAAAGACCGCGGAGGTGTATCTCGCAGATGGCACGTACGTCGGCTCCCCGGCCACGCTCTGCCCCGCAGACGACCGCTGATCTCCTCAGCCCCGGGGTGCGGGAGGTCGTCCGGAGGCGCGGGTTCACCGAGCTCTCGGAGGCCCAGGAGCAGGCCATCCCGCGGCTCCTCGCAGGAGAAAACCTGGTTCTCGTGGCGCCGACCGGCACGGGAAAGACCGAGAGCGCGATGCTCCCGGTCTTCGACCGGCTCCTCGAGACCGCCGGCACGGGGTTCAAAGCGCTCTACATCACGCCCCTCCGCTCCCTGAACCGGGATATCCTTAACCGGATGGAGTGGTGGTGCCGGGAGCTCGGCCTCTCGGTCAGCGTCCGGCACGGGGATACACCGCAGAACGAGCGGCGCAAACAGGCACTGAACGCCCCCGATCTCCTCATCACCACCCCAGAGTCGCTTCAGGCGCTCTTCATGGGAAAACGCCTCCGCGAGCACTTGAAGAACGTCCGGTACGTCGTCATCGACGAGATCCACGAGCTCGCCGACAGCAAGCGGGGAGCACAGCTCGCGGTGGCGCTCGAACGCCTTGCCGAATACGCGGGGGAGTTCCAGCGGATCGGCCTCTCGGCGACCGTCGGGAACCCCGACGATATCGGTCGGTTCCTCTGCGGGACCCGGGCGTTCTCGCTCGTCGAGGTCTCGGTCGCAAGCAGCCTCAAGATCGACGTCCGGTTCGCCGGGGAGGACTTCGGCACCCAGGCGCGCGCTACCGGAAAATGCCTGGATGCGCCGGGCTCTACCCTCATCTTCGTCAATACCCGGGTGACCGCCGAGGCGCTCGGCCACCACCTCTATTCCCGCGGGGACGTCGAGGTCCACCACGGTTCGCTCTCACGGGACGTCAGGGTCGATGCCGAGGAGCGGTTCAGGAAAGGCGAGATCCGGACGTTGATCGCCACATCCTCGATGGAGCTCGGTATCGACATCGGTCACATCGAGCACGTCGTCCAGTTCGGCTCCCCCCGACAGGTCTCGCGGCTGGTGCAGCGGGTCGGCCGGGCCGGCCACCGCCTCGACGCCGTATCGCGCGGAACCGTCCTTGCAACGGGGTTCGACGACCTCCTAGAGTCGCTTGTGATCGCACGAAGGGCGAAGGGGAACGAGTGCGAGCGGATCGTCCCGCCCGCCGGTGCCGCCGATGTCCTCGCAAACCAGGTTGCGGCGATCGCGGTTGAGTACGGGGAGATCGAGATCTCCCGTGTCCGGACCATGATCGAACGGTCGAACGTCTTTACCGGGTTTGGATCGCTCCTCGACGACGTCTGCCGCCAGATGGCGGAACACCGGCTGATCCGTATCGACGGAACCCGGATCATCCGGACGGGCCGGGCGCGGCGCTACCTCATCGAGAACCTCTCGATGATCCACGACGAGAGGAAGATGGAGATCTTCGATATCGTCTCGCGCCGCATCGTCGGGACGCTCGACGAGTCGTTCGTCCTCGGGTGGATGCATACCGGCGCGGTCTTCATCACGAAGGGTCAGCTCTGGCGGGTGCTTGAGATCGAGGGGGCGAGGGTCACCGTCGAGCCGGCGACCCGGGCGAAGGGCGAGGTTCCATCGTGGGAGGGCGAACAGATCCCGGTGCCGTTCGCCGTCGCCCGGGAGGTCGGAGCGCTCCGGAGGACGCGGGCGTTCGGCCGCTACTCCGGCATCCCGGGAGCGATCGCCTACGCAGAACGGTTCATCGGCCGGATGGACGAAGGGAACTATCCGGTTCCCTCGGATACCCTCATCACCCTCGAAAACTCGGATGACGGCGTGGTCTGCAACGTCTGCGGTGGGCACAAAGCGAACGAAGCGCTCGCGCGGGCGCTCTCGGTCCTCCTCTCCGCCCGCTATGGGACGACCGTCGGGATCGAGGTCGGGGCCTACCGGTTCCTCCTGCGCCTGCCGGGGAATATCCGCTCGCTAGAGGTGCAGGAGACCCTTGCCGCGCTCGAACCCGACCACCTCCCCGGGATCCTGAAACTCGCCCTGAAACGGACGGCGCTCTTCAAGTGGAAACTCGTGCAGATCGCAAAGAAGTTCGGCGCCATCGACGCGGATGCCGACTACGAGCGGTTCAGCATCCACCGGCTCATCGACCTCTTCGACGGCACGGTCATCGCAACCGAGGCCTACCGCGAACTCTTCAGCACCTCCATGGACGTGGATGCGGCGCAGGAGATCCTCTCGTCGATCCGCGACGGGCGGGTTGCCGTCACCTCCGGGCGGTTAAGCCCGCTCGGGAGCGAAGGGCTCTCGTCCTCGCGTGACATGATCCCGCCGCCGATGGTGGATCAGGCCGTCATTGGGACGCTGATGCGCCGCCTCGAAAAAGAGGACGTCGTCCTCTTCTGTATGAACTGCCGGAAGTGGAAGAGCCGGACGACCGTCGAACGCGTCCCTGACCGCCCGCAATGCCCCCTCTGCACCGCCCGCCTCATCGCGGCGCTGAAACCCTGGGACGAGGACCTCATCCCGGCGGTGAAGAAGAAGAACAAGTCCGAAGAGGAGCGGGCGATCGAGATCAGGTTCCTCCGGAACGCAAATATCGTTCTATCGAGCGGGAAGAAGGCGGTGACCGCCCTTGCAGCGAAAGGCGTCGGGCCGGAGGCGGCATCAAGGATCCTCGTGACCCTGACCGAGGGGGACGCCTTCTACCGGGAGATCCTCAAGGCCGAGCGCAATTACGTGAAGACGCACCGGTACTGGTAGTTGTGCAGGCACAACCGGTGTCGGCGGCAGGGACAGGGGAGGGGGCATACCCTACGAAAGCCGTGCGCGGTGATCTGCGGCACCTTGAAGAAGAACGCTCCTGAGCGGCGGTACTCTCGGAATGCGAGTTTTCCTGGATATAGTCACTAAAAAGATCCACCTCAGGCCGGGATCCCCATCGGCACATGCGTGCAGGTTCTCCCGATACCCGGAATCTTGACCCGAAAAAAATAGTATGCGCCCTTCCCTGACCGGGAAGAATGCAACCGGAACCTCTCACATTATGGTTTCGAGTCGCTGCTCCAGGAAATCGAGCCCTCTCTTGATGTCCTCGATATTCTTCCCGCCGGTCAGGATGATCTTACCCGAGCTGAAGAGAAGGGCGACGATCTTCGGGTCCTCTATGCGATAGACGAGCCCGGGGAACTGTTCGGGTTCATACTCGATATTCTCAAGGTTAAGGGTGATGACTACCTTGTTCAGGTTGATGTACCTGCCCATGTCATACGAGCAGACCATGTTCGTGATCGCAACCTGCGGCACATCGTAGGTCTCGACCCCCGCATCCCGGAGCGACTGCATGATGATCTCCAGGCCCGGGCGCAGGTCGGATTTCTTCCTGATACCGGTGAGCACCACTTTCCCTGAGGAGAATATCAGGGATGCGATCTTGGGGTTCTCGATGCGGTAGACCGCCCCGGGGAACCTCTTGGTATTCAATTCGCAGTTTTTTATTTTATTAGATACATTTTCAAGGTCGATCGCGTCGGCGATCACTCCTGAGGCAACGATGTTCTCAATTTTCAGTGACTCGTATCCCTTCTCAGCCATTGATATGAGTATCGTTTTTTGAACCATAATACTAATGGGTAATCTTTATGCCCATTCCCGATATGGTGTTCATTTCAACTTCGTGAATGCTTTAAACCATAAACGCGCAACATTTACGGGACCGCGTTATGGCAGATGAAGAGCAAAAACCATCATCCTACGAGGACCTATGCGCCAATTTCACGATAGATGTTCCCGAATACTATAACTTCGGCTTCGATGTGATCGACGCATGGGCGAAGAAGGACCGGAATAAACTGGCGATGATCTGGGTTGACCAGAAAGGAAACGAGAGGAAATATACCTTCTTCGACCTCATGCGCCTCTCGAATCAGGCCGTCAACATCTGCCTGAAATACGGCATCAAGAAGGGCGACCGCGTCATGTTGATGCTCCCCCGGACGCCCGAATGGTGGATCTTCACCATCGCCCTGATCAAACTCGGCGCGGTCTACTGTCCCGCGACGACGATGCTGACCCCGAAAGACCTGAAATACCGCATCCAGGTGGCCGGCATCAAGATGATCATCACCATGGCGGAATACGCTGATAAAGTCGAGGAGATCCGGGAAGACTGTCCCACGCTTGCGGCCCGGCTCATGATCGACGGTGTGCGGGACGAGTGGATCAGTTATCCCGTCGAGCTCGACTACCCCGCGCCCTGCTCGCACAAACTGGTGAACCTCCCCGGCATGCACCGGACGAAGGCGACCGACCCGCTCCTGATCTTCTTCACCTCCGGCACCACCGGCGAGCCGAAGATGGTGATCCACAACCACTCCTATCCGCTCGGCCACCTCGTCACCGCGCAGTTGTGGCACGACCTGCGCCCGAATGACCTGCATCTGACGATCTCCGATACCGGCTGGGGGAAGAGCGCGTGGGGGAAACTCTACGGCCAGTGGATCGTCGGCGCCTGCATCTTCGTCT
>JBAYQF010000121.1:0-5486 GCA_041677325.1 Methanoculleus sp. | reverse complement strand
CTACGAACAGGCGTTCCCGGTCTTCCTCGCCGCCTCCGTGCTGACCGCCGTCATCTCCCTCTCGCTCCTCCCTGTCGGCCTCATCGCCTACGCGGGAAACCCCGAGAACCTCTCCCTGCTCGCCGTGAACGTCATACTCCTTGTGGCGGCCGTGCTACTCTGGCGCCTTCGTTCGCGGGGCGAAGGCCGTACAGGGTGGTCTGAACGGGTGTATCCCCCGGAGTGACGGAAGCACCATCATCTCAGGAGCCGGGCGATACCCTCAAAGAGCCTCTTGAGCGGCCGGGGTAGCAGTCCCTTTGCTATGAGGCCTTCCTGAGGTCGAGAGATCCCGCCCTGAGACCCGTAGAGCGATCCCGCACGATGGCAGTTGCTCTGATGTAGCACCGGTCAAACCCTTTATCACTCACCTTCCTTGCGGGAACACCTGCGATGGTGATCCCCTTCTCCAGAAAGGAGGTGTTCACGACCGAATTTGCACCGATGGCAATGCCATCTGCTATCTGGATCTCCCCAAACACCACCACACCCGGTCCAATGAAGACATTATCCCCAATCACCGGACAGGCATCGTTACTGCCGCATTGAGTGGCGAGATGGACACAGTTGTGGATCCGGCAGTTCTCCCCGACCCGGACGTTCTCGTTCACGATCAGGGTGCCCACATGGGCGATGGAGAGCCCGGGTCCAAAGACGTTGGGCGGGACGTGAAAACCGAGCCGTCTGCCAAGACGGATATACTTCAGGTTCAGGTAAAGAGTATACGGCCTCCAGAGAAGAGATTGCCTGCAGTTCAGGCAGTACTCCAGCTTCCGGAGCAATCTCTGGAACCGCCAGATATCGTTGAGAAATCGGTCGCGCCAGGTCCCCTCAATCTTCAATGCAACTTTGTCAACCTCAAGATAATAGAGGTAGTCCTCCCGGGAGCGAATCATGCTGGCTACATACAGATATACCTAGATAAATTTTCCCGCGACGTTTGAACCTATTCCTTACTTCAGAAACGCGAGATTACCTGCTTCACCTGCTTCACCTTCCCGGGCCTCGTGATGAACGGGAGGAGGATCGCGGTGGCATTACGCACCCCGTCTTTCCGATAGGTGATTATACAGACACTTCTGCGATGAAGACCTCTCGAGCAGGAACGCAGTCCCGCCCACCGAGAACGGAGCACAGCAAACTTTTTCAAAGACGTTCTCAAGAGAGAAGGTGCAGGAGGGGCGCACGGGGGCCCCCGGAGGCTGTACCCACGAGAGTGACGGCACCCTTTTTCCCTCAGAAGAGCGAAGGCTGGATCATACCCGGCACACCTGATGCCGGAAAGTGAGAGAGAGATCATGGAAGACGGACCCAGGGGAGCAATCACCCAGAGAGATAGAACATCCTACGCGATCGTGCCGAGAACACCTGCCGGAATCGTCAGCCCCGAGCACCTTGAGAGCATCATCAAGGTCGTCAGGCGCTACAATATCCCCATCATCAAGATGACGTCGGGGCAGCGGATGGTGCTCGTGGGCATCAAGGAAGAGGATATCGAGAAGATCTGGAACGAACTCGGGATGACCGTCGGGCAGGCGACCGCGCCCTGCGTCCACTACGTCCAGACATGCCCCGGGACAGCGACGTGCAAGTACGGCAAACAGGATTCCCTGGCGCTCGGCCTTGAGATCGAGGAACTCTACCAGGAGATGAACCTGCCGGCAAAATTCAAGATGGGGGTCTCCGGATGCCCCCGGTGCTGCGGCGAGAGTTACCTCCGGGACATCGGGATCATCGGGGACGCAAAAGGCTGGAACGTCATCTTCGGGGGCAACTCCGGTGGCCGTCCTCGGATCGGCGATGTCGTTGCAAAAAATCTCTCAAAAGAGGAGGTTCTCGACCTCATCCGCCGGCTGCTCGAGTACTACCGGAAGAACGCGCGACCGGGCGAGCGGACCGCGCGGTTCGTCGAGCGGATCGGGTTTGAGACCATCAGAAGCGATCTCCTGACCCTCATCCCCTACATACCGCTGGACTCCACCCGGTCCTGAAAAGACCCGACGGGGGCCGCATGGTCGTATACCCGGGCGCCGTCCGGTTATCCGCACCGTTATCCCCGGGGTTGCACCAGGGTTAAACCCCTCCACACCCCATATTCCCTATACTACTCAGGTGACACCATGCCGTTTCGCACGTACCTGAACCGTCTCCTGCGGCTCATCGGCCGAGGAGACCGGATCCCGTCCGGGACCGACTCCGATGACGCCTGTTCCTTCATCATCGACCCCTTTGCCGGAGACGGTATCGATGCGAGAGAGGTTCGCGGGGGATCGATACCGGTGGACGCCATCCGCACAGCCTGCCGGAGGATGCAGGGAGCGGCAACAAGGAGAGAACTCCTCCGCACCATCGCGGATGAAGTGGCGGTATTCGACCTGCGCGACCTCGAGGCGATGAACGCCGGATTCGAGCGCAAAGTCGCAAACCTCCCGCCGGACTACCGCGACCGCCTTCTCGCAAGCGTCAGGGAGGAGATCTTCGGAGCGCATCACCGCCTGATCCTCCTCTCGCGGAACGGCTCCGGCCCGGGTATGGACGAACGCCCGGATACGGCATCCGGCGCCTACTGGGCTATGGTGGCCGGGGCCTGTGCTGAGAAGGCGCAGGAGAAGGACCCGAAGTACCTCTACCTGAAGTATCTCCTCGCCGGTTTTGTCATGTTCGTCCTCAAAGAGCCCGCCCACCCGGTCGGCACCCCCTTCCCCGGCGGGCAGATCGTCGACGAGTGGGAGGGGGCCTACCTCTGCCCCGTCCGGGACAGAGCCGACGATGTTCCTTACGCCCTCTGCCCCTACTGTCCGGCGGTCCAGAGCGTTGAGCCGACCTACCCGGAGATGCGAGCCCAGCGGCAGGAACGGCGGAAGCGGGAGTGTCTTGCGAACTACTGGACGAACTACAAAGGCTAAATACTGCAAGAGGCGTGTATAACACTGGAGATGCGTATCATGAAGATCGTTGACGTATCAAAGGAACCGATCAGCAAAACCCCGCACAACGTCGATGCCCGGAAGGTCTACGACACCGAGCATGCAACGGCGGTTGTGATCACGCTTGCGCCCGGCGAGTCGCTCAAGAAACACATAACCCCGGTGGACGTCTTCTTCTATGTCCTCGAAGGGACGGGTATCGTCGAGATCGGCGATGAGCGCGTAGAGGTCGGGAAGGATCACCTGGTCGAGAGCCCGGCAAAGATACCCCACCTCTGGGCAAACGAGAGCGATCAGCCCTTCAAGGTGCTCGTGGTGAAGGTCCCGCGCCCGACGACCGGGACGAGGCTGCTGTGAGTGTGCAATGGTCATCGAGTCGATACCGAAGGCTGTAGGGTTCATCTACGGCCTTTTTGCTTTTGTCGCCCTCGTCTGGCTCTGGTACTCCGGCCGGTTCACTCGCCGGCGCGCGATGCCGTTCCTCGTCATCTCGGCGGCACTCGGGTTCCTGGTCTTTGCGCCGGTCTTCCCCTACCAGTTGCAGATGGTCGTCCTCCGGGATACTGCGGCACTCGGGTCGCCGCTTCCCATGGCGATTGGAGGACTTCTCGTCTTCGTCGCCCTCGCCCTTGTCGTCGGCCGGGTCATCTGCGGACAGGTCTGCCCCGTGGGAGCCGTTCAGGAACTCATGTACCATGTGCCGATCGCAAAACGCGGTCGTGCAGATAGCCGTGCTCCGGTTGCGGTCAGGGCGGTTGTCTTCGCCGTCTTCCTCGCGATCGCTCTCGGGTTCTCGGCAAACCTTCTTGGACTCATAGGCCTCCCCGCCTTCTTCTACCTCGCGGTCGGTAGTGTGTCGTTCTTCCTCTTCCTTGGAATCGTCCTCCTCTCCGCTGTCGTTTACCGGCCGTTCTGCCGCTACATCTGCCCGTATGGTGCTCTCCTCGCCCCACCGGCATCACGAGCCCTCTACCGGCTCAGGAGGACGGATGCCTGCATCGACTGCCGGAAGTGTGAGCGGGCATGCCCGACCGGGGCGGCGGATCCCACTGCCGGTCTCGGTGAGTGTTACCTCTGCGGCAGGTGCACGGAGGTCTGCCCCGTAGACGGAGCGCTCGTTTACGGGCGCGGAAGATATGAGAAGGGTAGATAAGCAAGAGGCATCAGAGTAAAGGAGAGTGATGTGTCGATGGCGAAAGAGAAACGCGCAGAGTTACAGGGAAAAGTTCTCCGGTTGTCGGAGCTCGTCGCCTACCAGGATGGGACCGTAGCAAGCAGGATGATCGTCAACAACCGATCGGGGAGCATCACCCTTTTTTCGTTCGACGAGGATGAGGGGCTTTCGGAACACACCGCGCCGTACGATGCGGTGGTGACGATCCTCGACGGCGAGTGCGAGGTCTGGATCGCAGGCGAGACCCACCAGATGAGTGCGGGAGAGACGATCATCTTCCCGGCAGATGTCCCGCACGCCCTTTCGGCGATAACCCGGTTCAAGATGTCGCTCACGATGATCCGGGGGAGGGAGGGGGCGTGACGAACGAGAAAGAGGGGGAGTATTGTACCGTCTGCGGCGGGGTCAAACCGGAGGCGATCAAGATCAAGACCGTTCTCGTGGACGGGAAGGCGACGGGGATCAACCAGCTCGATTTCATCGTCGCCGGAGTGCGCGACCTGAACCTCAAGGATGACACTGCAATCCGTGCTGAACTCCTCAGGAGAGCCGGGGAGTTCAACTACATCCCGACGAAGAAGAAGGAAGCCTACGGTAACGCCCTGATGCAGGAGTATAAGGAGACGCAGAGGTAGGTGATGGGCGGCCCCGGAACAATCTCCGGCACCGTGCCCTTCAGGCATCTATTTTTCAAAAGCCATACGTTACCTGTCAAAAAAGGGGTTATGCGCTGATGGCAGCCAGTCGGCCATCTTCGCGCACGAACAGCCAGTAGCCCTCCATTGGCGAGAGGCTCTGTTCTTCACCCCGGTCGCCGGTCTGGTTGTTGATCAGCGCCGGCCGGTAACTCTGGTTCTGTGCGTCGTAGCCGACGACATAGACCCAGATGTCCTCTACCGATGTGAGTGTCTCATCCGCACTGCGTTCTGTCAGGTCGGAGTAGCCGATTGCGTTCCAGCCGGGGTTGAGCGTCTTCAGCGCAGGCGCCCTCACCGGGTCGGTGCTGAATACCAGCTCCACGGTGGTCTCCTCAGTCGAGTAGACCCAGTATCCCTCAAGAACTCTCAGGGTCTCACCCTCGCCCATGGATTCGAAGCCGCCCGCCGGGGTGTAGGTGTAGATCGCCCGTCCGCCGGTATCGACATCCGCAAAGACCCTTGCTGCCGTGTCGTTCCCTACACCGAGCTGCCTCGGGATGGAGACGAAGTTCCAGCCCTCATAGAGTTGCAGGTCGGTGCGTTCTTCCGGTGTCTCGGTCGGTGTCGGTGCGGTTTCGGTCGGTGTCGGCGTTACGTTCTCTTCCGGCGTCTCGGTCGGTGTCGGTGCGGTTTCGGTCGGTGTCGGCG
>JBAYQF010000120.1:0-5551 GCA_041677325.1 Methanoculleus sp. | reverse complement strand
CAGATCCTCGTACTTGCTCCGGCGCTCGACCTCGCGGTCGCGGTCGGCAAACCGGATGCCGTCCTGGAAAAAGACGCCCTCCCGGAGGTCGACCGGCCGCCAGTCGCTCTCGACGAGTTCGGCGTCGAGCCACCCGGCGAGGTCGGCGGGGTTCCCGATGGTCGCCGAGAGGGCGATGATCTGCATACCCGGGTTCTTGTGCCGGAGTTTTGCAATCACCATCTCAAGCGTCGCCCCCCTCGACGGGTCATCGATAAGGTGCGCTTCGTCGACGACGAGCAGGGTGATCTCCGAAAGCCATGGCGTCCGGTTCCGGAGGAGCGAGTCGACCTTCTCGCTCGTCGCGACGATGATGTCGTTTCTCCCGAGATAGTCGTCCCTCCGATCGAAGTCGCCGGTGGCGATCCCGACCCGGAGACCCTTCCCCGAGAACTCCTCGAACTTCTCGCTCGCGAGCGCCCGCAGGGGGACGATGTAGAGGCACTTGCCGCCCCTCGTCACCTGGTGGTGCATCGCCATCTCGGCGACCAGGGTCTTGCCGCTCGCCGTCGGTATGGCGATGAGGAGGTTCTTCCCCGAAAAAAGCCCTGCTTCGACACATGCCGCCTGCGGCGGATAGAGTTCCATGATCCCGCCATCATTGTAACAGCGGGCGAGATCCGGCGGGATGGGGAGGTCGGCTATCTCCATATATACCCCTTCATTTCCACTGCAAACTCTATATCATCGTGACGGTATGGGCAGGATCGCTCCGGCCCTGCCGCATCACGAGTAGTACTCCAGCATCGCCTGTTTGGCTTCCTTCTTCCTCCGGTCGAGGAATGAATAGACGTTCTCGTGGGGCACACCCTGGATCAGCATCTCCACCGCTTTTCTCGCGGTATCGTTCTGCTCAGGAAGGCCGATGATCGCGACGGTCTTTCCATGGACCGAGATCTCCGTGTTCGTCATA
Source organism: Methanoculleus sp. (assembly GCA_041677325.1). Classification (GTDB taxonomy): domain Archaea; phylum Halobacteriota; class Methanomicrobia; order Methanomicrobiales; family Methanoculleaceae; genus Methanoculleus. The sequence continues at coordinate 4,599 of JBAYQF010000120.1, read as the reverse complement.
TCCTCGATCTGGGCGCGGGAGGGCCCCGCCTTCCCGATGATCCGGCCGCGGAGTCGTTCAAGGTTCCGGGCCGTGTCGGCGAGATCGGCGAGGTTGATGATTTCGAGCATCATATCCTCGTCGTCAAGCAGTCGGAACGCGCGTTCCGGTGAGAACCCCCGGTTGATCGCCTGGACGACGCTTGTTGCCGTCATCACGGCAATGGGATCCTCCCCCTCGATCGCCACCGTTCCCTCATCGCTGTCGATATGGAGGGTTATCCCGGTCTTCTCTTCTATCTCGCGTTTCGTGGACCCGCTCTTGCCGATGAGCACGCCGAGTCTTATGGATGAAACTTTTAGCTCCTGTCTGGTCATGATTATACTGTCTCCCGGTGGCTATCTCCCGGTCTCCTTGTTGCCGGCGATCGCGCCGACGATCTCTCGCTCGTCCTGCACGTCGCAGTAACGGGAGAAATATCTGTTGATGTTCTTGATATCCCGGAGCAGGAATGCGCCTGCCCGCGGGTGGTCCAGGGTGACCGCCTGCCCCATATCGATCAGGTATGGTTTCTCATGGTAGAGGATATTGTATTCGGAGAGATCGGCATGGACAAGGCGGGCCTCCCGGTAGAGCAGCCTGACGTAGCCGAGGATCTGCTGGTACGCGGCGCCGTAATCCGCAACTTCGGCGTTCCGGAGCTGTGGATATGCCCTTTCATCCTCCCCGAGGAACTCCATTAAGAGGATGTTTCGGTCGAACGCGAGGGGTTCGGGAACCGGGATCCCTATGTCATATGCCCGGGAGAGGTTGCTGAACTCCTTCTTCGTCCAGGCAAAGACGATGCCCTTCCTGGATCCCCGGACGCTCGAAAACCGGCGATCTCCTGCGAGATAATCGGTCATCGCCTTGAAGTTCGCCGTCTGGATGCGGTAGATCTTGATCGCAATCCCTCTTCCGTCCCGCTCCCCGTAGAAGACGTTCGCCTCCTTTCCGGTGCTGATCGGGCCGCCGATGACGGATATCAACTTCTTGTGGACGAGTTTGTAGAGGGCGATCAGCGTGACTTCATCAAAGACATCGGAGCGTACCTTCACGGTATCGGCATCCTTTATCCGGACGCCCATCGCCTCGATCTCGCGGTCGAACCGTTCGTACTCTTCATCGCGGCCCATGGTCGGATCACCTGCTGCAGACGTAGTCGTGGATGGGGGCGAGGATATCGTTGAGGTGGGCGGCCGCCGCCGTCTTCAGGTCGAGCGGATGGATCTCGCCTGCGGCGTAGGCGCGTTCGAGATCCTCGTATGCGGCAAACTCCCGATCGCCGCCGAACTTCGCGGGCCGGCGGATGACGACCGCCCCGGCCCGGGGGAAGATATGGTAGTGCAGGATCTCAAGCACCGGGTTGTTCTCGACCTCGGGCGGGCAGAACGCTTTTTTCATCTTCCGCTGAATCTCTTCTTCGGAGTCGGCGACCGATATGACGTTACCCGCCGAGGACGACATCTTCTTTCCGTCAAGGCCGTTGATGATCGGCGTGTGGATGCAGACCGGCGCCGGATATCCGATCGAGGGGAGGTACTCACGCGCAAGCATATGGATCTTGCGCTGGTCGATCCCGCCGACGGCGGCGTCCACCTCGAGCGTCGCGATATCGACCATCTGCATGATGGGGTAGACCATCTGCGAGACGGTCGGGTTGTCCATCTGTCGCCCGACCTCGTCCATGCTCCTCTTCGCCCGGTTGAGGGTGATCGCCTGGGAGAGCTCGAGGACGGCAAGCTCGTACTCCGGCGTGAGCTGGACGTCCGAGCCGAGGACGTATTTTGCCCCGCGAAGGCCGAGTTTCTCGAAACAGAGGCGGTTGTAGTCGGCGATCTCCCGGATCTCTTCCATCGTTCCCTTGCGGTTCAAGAACGCGTGGAGGTCGGCGATGAGCACGACTACCTCGAACCCCGCCTGTTCGAGGTCCATCAACTTGTTCACCGTCACCATGTGGCCGAGGTGGATCTCCCCGCTCGGCTCGTAGCCGGTGTAGACCCGCCTGACCGGACGGTCGATGAGCGCGCGCAATTCCTCGTCGGTGACGACTTCCACGGTATTCCGGGTCGCCAGTTCATACGGATCCATTAAAAATAGTGGGTCTGCCGGGGAGTTAATCCTTCTTCCTCCCCCATCCCGCATTCACCTGATGGCGATGAAGTTGAGCGCTTCGTTGGTCATCCGGATGGATTCCTGCGGATCCTTCACTGTTCCCATCATGGCGCGGATGCAGTCGATGTTCTCGGGGATGACGTCGGCCTCCTGGTGGATGGCCTGGAAGCAGTAGAACTCCTTCCCGTCAAGCACCGAGACCGACTCCTCGAAGATCCCGTTCTCCCAGACGTCCGCCCTCGGCCGCCTGAGATCCTGGGCGTACTCGCGGAGCTGGGCGTTGCTCTTGATCCCGGTATCCTTGCGGACGATCCCGATCCGGCTGTGGTCGCTAAAGACCTTCAGCACCTCATCGCGGGTGGTCTCCTTCTTCAAGTCCATCTGGATCGCGTGCATGTGCATGAAGGTCGTCGGAACGATCATCGCAAGGGTGACGATGTTGATGTGCGGGAGAACGGTATTGACGTCGGGGCCGTGGTGGCTCGGAATGGTCGCCGGGTTGAGGACGGTGGCATCCACGGGTCCCCGCTTGACGTCGCCCGGATCTGCTGCCCGGCGAACCATCACCGCCCTGACCCGTTCGACGCCGAAGGCCTGGTCCAGGGTGTGGATGATCCGGACGAGCCCGGTGGAGTTGCACGAGACGATCCGGGCAAACCGGTGTTCCTGTGCCTCTTTATAGTTCACATGGGCGTTGAACGAGAATCCGGCGACTTCATGCGCCTCACCGCCCTGAAAGATTGCTTTCTTGCCGAGTTTCTCGTAGATCGGCCTGTTCTTCTCGCCAACGCCGCCGGGGGTGGCGTCCACGATGATATCAGCGGCCTTGAACATCGCCTCGACGTCGCCGGCGATCTCGATCCCGGCCTTCTCAAACGCCGCTTTCTTTCCGATATCTGCGATGTAGAGGGGGTATCCGCGCTTTTTTGCGATATATGCGTCCGCTGAGACGCTCGTCTTTGAGACTCCCACCACTTCCATATCAGGCTGTGCGGTTACCGCATCGGCTACCCGTTTGCCGATGGTGCCGTAGCCATTGACTGCGACTTTGATCATGCATGATGGAATACAGAACAAAAACTAATAAAGGTTGCTGGTTTGCAAAGAAATCGGGTACTCAGGGCCTTTACCGGCGGAAGATCCCGTGCAGATGGCGGCAATTCCGGGAACCCCTCACAGGCGGGGCTGATGGGTCCTCAAGGTGTAACCGTGGCGGGTTCCTGCGCCATGCCCATCCCGCCCCCTTCCCCGGCAGCAGGAGCGCGGCAGTGCTTATATCTGTTCAGCGCTATGGGGGATATGTTCCATGGATCAACAACCCGTTCTTGCGACCGATCGCCTGTTCCTGCGATCATACACCCTCGCGGATGCTTGCACGGTGCAACGGCTCTGCGGCGACTACGCCGTCTCCGCGACGACCCTTCTCCCTCACCCGTACCCGGACGGTCTTGCCGAGGCCTGGATCGCCTCGCTCGTTGAGGGTACCGGACGCGGTGATGCTGCGGCGTTTGCCATCACCCTTGCCCGGGACGGATCCCTTATCGGCGGTGCGCGTCTCCGGATCGAGATCGCTCACGCCCGCGGCGAGCTTGGGTTCTGGGTCGCGAAGTCCTGCTGGGGGCGTGGGTATGCCACTGAGGCCGTCCGGGCGCTGATCGAGTACGGGTTCACTGATCTCGGGCTGCACCGGATTTACGCCGTGCATTTCTCCCGCAACCCCGCCTCTGGTCGGGTGATGGAGAAGTGTGGGATGACGCATGAAGCGCATTTCCGGGAACATACGAAGAAATGGGGGGTTTTCGAGGATGTAGAGGTCTGGGGGGTCATCAGCAGCGACTGGCAGGAGCAGCGTATGGCACCGGCGATCCGGGAGTATCAGATACCCTGAACCGGGTGATTTCGCCATTCCCCGCCGACAGTCTCTTCCCCGCCCGGGCGATCCCGGGTTTGTCACCTCTCAAAAAAGACGGCGTAACCCTGGCGCCCGCCCTCGGAGGCGGTTCTAAGGACGTGGACATCCATCCCCCGGTACTCCAGCTGCCGGGCATAGGTCCTTGCGGCCTGCTGGGTCTCGTAGAGCCGATCGGCGTAGTAATCCCGCCCGTCGATGACCCGCCGTTGCCGTATCCCTGTCCAGTTGGATCCTGACCTCCGTTCCATGGGTTAACCGTTGCCGGGAGGGACAATAGTTCTTGCGCCTGCTCTTGACGGGAGCGGCACCCTGGGGGTATGAGCCGGACGAGATGAGCTTTTTGACGGCGTCTGGAGCGTTCACGATCAAACAGGCAGGAAGCCCACGGCTTTAGTCGTGGGAGGAATGCCGCCATAATGCCTATTTATACGTATAGATCTAAATATTCTATATATTATGCTACTAACGGTAAAGGTGAAGTTGCTGGCGTCGCAGGCACAACACACTGACCTCCTGGAGACAATGGAGCGTTTCAACGAAGCCTGTAACTACAT
>JBAYQF010000119.1:0-5568 GCA_041677325.1 Methanoculleus sp. | reverse complement strand
GAAAGGGTGTGGGGTCGTAGCAGAGGGCGCCTCTCGGCCTCATGGGTACGCGTTCAGGGAATGAGGACATATGAACCTGGCGGGGAGTGAATCACGGATCCTTACTCCGTATGGGAATATATCGACCTTTCGGCCGGGACGCCAAACTGCGCAACTTCTACAGGAAAAGGGGGGGGAGCGACGTGACGGTCATTGAAGCTTTCAGCTTCAGTACTTCGCTCAATAGGTTGGGTTTACCCTCTGGAGGTCAACCCATCGGTTTCCCTTCGCGTGCTTCTGCGTGAGTTGATCGATGAGGGGAGCAGTATAGCCTCGCGCGTTGAGCACGAAGCCGCGAAGGGGAGTTACGTTACATAGCGCCCTGATACCGTTCTCCGCGCCCTCACGCGTGCTTCCGCGCGGGATAATTGGAATGGGGTAACGAAACAGCCTCACGCGCTCTCCGCGAAGTCCGGTGCCAGGGTGCTGCTGGTCCCGTTTTAGACCGCTATGCGAGACTGCATCGTTCGATTGCAGATGCTGAAATGAGCGAAGTACTGAGATTGCTCTTCATAGCATGCTCCTAAGAATTAGGATCATCAGCCGGCACAAAAGCCGATGCGATGTAACACAACCCGACGACCGGCATCAGGAGAAGCCAATAAATTATCTCCAGTCCGGAGATTACAGCCCATGACGTCCGGAGCGGGAACAGAACAGCGCGAACTACGGCGTAACAACTGAAGATTGCGTAGATACTGATCAATGCCGGGATAATCGTAACAACAGTGGCCGCAATCCGTTTTGATGTGAAATACGCCCGAAAAAAACCTACGGAAGTTATCGGGAGGAGCACGAGAGGAATATACAGAAACTCCATTATATACATTCCTCCAAAGATCATGACGAGTGGGCCTATGACGATGACAACGATCAGGACGATGGTATGGGGAACCCCGAGGTACCATCTCTTTGATCTGTTTCGGATATTCTTCAGGACCAAAAATGTTCCCGCCAGGGATACGAAGCCGAAAGTAGTCGGAACAAGACCCCAGAACCAGTTCATATTTGGCGGGACAGGTAGAGGAGGTCCCAATAAGGCCAGAAGATAAAAACTTACAAAGGAAAAGTAGATCGCTGAGCTACACAACAGCGGGACGGCGAGGTTGTTCCTCATAACGTGCTCCTTGAAAAAATTAGATGATCTTCACCCGATATTTACCGTGATTTGGTCGACCGAGCCTTCGTTTCCTGTTTTGTTGTCCCGGACGGCAAACTGGTAGTCATGGAGGTTCTAGAAATCTGTAACCCGTACCTGAGGGAACATGTCGCTGTCTTCATAGTCCCATCTATCATTTATATATATTTCTAATTGTTGCCAAAATGTCAGTGCGTGCTGCCCCCAATTACTATAAAAATCGCGTCATTATTTTAAATTAATGTAATTCTCATGGAGAAACGCGAATATGCCGTTACACATATCGCAGACATCCCTCGAACGATCGCCCTCCGAAAGAAATTCGCCGCCATCCCCCGCGATCCGCCAAACCTGTACCCATACCGATAAATCCGATGCAGGGGCTGCCGCCATCATCAGATGTCATCCCCGGTCTATTTTCAATGTCCGGGAAGCGTTTCCACTGTCGGGAGGCATGCCGAGGGAAAAGGCCGATCCCGGGGATAAATCGCATCAGCGCCACCTTCATCGGGGCAGGGAAAGATCGAAACAGGGTATCAACAGAGCGGGGTTATCTATCTCTCAAAGGATAAAAAGACTGGAGAACCGCCGAATTTGAAAAACACCGCACAAAACCGTGAGCGCCGGGAGGGAGATTTGAACTCCCGAGGTGCCAGGCACCAGTGGCTTTCAAGGCCACCGCCTTCCCGGACTAGACTATCCCGGCTTGCCTACATCTATTGGTCGTCGGGCAAAAAAAGGTTGTTCATCTCCGGCGCACAAAGACAACGGCAAAGAGCGCGAGGAGTGCAAGAACAGCCGGGAGCGGTGCAGCCTGGGTGGCGGCGGGTTTTGCATCCCCGAAGAGACCGGAAGCGGTCTGGCTCACCCTGATCGAGTCGGCGTTTGAGACCGAGATCTGCACTGTGCCGCTGTCGGTGTAACTCATGGGGTAGACCTTGATGTAGATCGGCCCCCCTCGTGCAGCAACCTCTACAACCTCGGGATCGGACATGCCCTTCTCATTGACCTTGTGATGCTCGCTATCCTCATCGATATACTCGATCACCCAGTCGATCCCGGTCGAGGTTGCGATCTTCACCATGCCGCTCTTCGTATCTATGGCGAAGTATGCCGGGGCTGAACGGCTGGCTGAAGAACTCGCGGATATCGTGGCTTCCGCCGGCACCTGGCCGGGAGTCTGGCCGGACGTCCCGCCTACCATGAATACGGTGCTGCCGATGTAGCCTTTGTTGTCATAGAAAGCAACCGCGTACGAACCGCCCTCGGTGATGGGTATCGCAACGGAGAACTCCCCATTCGTATTGGTCGCCACGTATTCCGGCCCGTAGATAACGAAACCGCCTTGCTCAACACGGATCTTCACACCCGCACCACCAAGATCGTCGATTGCGCCCCGGATATCAAGGGTGCCGTCGAATTCCTGTTCGGAGGGCGAACGTATCGTGAGAGAGCCGGATCGATCGATAAGGGCAACCATCTGCTGTGTCTTCGAACTGCCCCCAAAGGTAGTCTTGGTGGGATCGACGATCTCGATCGAGTAGTCTCCGGGTTTAAGGCCACGGGTATCGAACTTCGCAGTGAACATCCCGTCCTCCTGGACGACGATCAGCTCCCTGCCCACCTCGCTCTTCCCGGGCTTGAGAGCATAAAATATGACATCCGTGCTGAACCCGGGCTCGAGCGTCGGCCGGGTAAGCCCTCCGGTGATCGACGTTCCCGTGACGACGAGCGTATCACCGACGTATACCGTCTGAGGGGCACTGATTGAGACATATGCGGCCGACGCCGTACCGACGAGCACCATCGCGGCGATGACCGTCAACCATGCGATCCTTTTCATATCATTACATCCTCGAATATGAGGTATAATGGTATCCAAATTAACCGAGAAGCCGCTGGCGTCCTGGCGAGGGAGGGATCGCTATGAAGGGCAGATCCTCGATACGCTGACAGTAATCTTTCGAAGCGGCGGGTGCTCCTGGAACCGGTGCAGGATGTGCGGCTACCGGCACGAACGCTATCCCGACCTTGCCGAGAGCGAACTCACCGAACGGATGATCCGTCAGGTCCGCTGGGTAAAAGAGAACTTCCGCGACGAGGACTACCAGTTGCTCAAGATCTTCACATCAGGGAGTTTTTTTGATCCCGGTGAGGTCCCCTCTGCAGTCAGGCGCGCAGTCGCGGAGGCGTTCCGGGGCAAGGCCGTGATCGCCGAGACCCGGCCCGAGTACGTCGATGTCGATGCGGTCCGCGAATTCCGGGAAGGGATCGATGCCGGCGGCTGGGATAAACCGCTCCATGTCGCCGTGGGTCTTGAGACCACGAACGATCTCATCAGGGAGCGGAGCATCGACAAGGGGTTCTCATACGCCGATTTCCTCCGGGCCGCAGAGGCCGCCCACGCCGCCGGTGCAGGGATGAAGGCCTACCTCCTGATGAAACCGCCGTTCTTGACCGAACGCGAGGCGCGTGACGACATGGTATCCTCGATCAAGGACGTCGCCCCCGTCGCGGACAGCATCTCCATGAACCTCTGCACCGTCCAGAGCAGGACCGAGGTCGAGCACCTCTGGAAACAGCATGCATACCGCCCGCCGTATCTCTGGAGCGTCCTCGATGTGCTGATACGCTCCCCAGTGCATATCCTCTGCGATCCCGTCGGCGGCGGGCAGATGCGCGGGCCGCACAACTGCGGCAGATGTGACGGCCCAATCGTGAAAGGGATCGCCGACTACTCACTGACCGGCGATGTCGGGCTCCTGCGCGCCCTTGCGGAGACGGAGTGCGGATGCAAAGAAGAATGGGAGTTTGTGCTGGAGCAGGAAGAGCCGTTCTGTATGCCGCTCACCCGCTAACAGGCCATCAGATCTATTTTTTCAGAGAACCGCCTCCCGCATTGCCGCAAGGGCACCCGGGCGAGAAGGGGCGGGCTGCAAATCCAAAGCAACGGATCACACCCTAGATGGCAACGGCCTGTTAAAGCCCCTTCAACTCCCCGAGCTGCTCGCAGAGCAGCGGGAGGAATGTGCCTGCATCGCTTACGACACCTATAGCCTGCGTCGTGCCCCTGTCCATCAGTTTCGTCACCGATGCAGGGTTGATATCGACGCAAACGGTTTTGACGTACGAAGGAAGGCAGTTCCCGACGGCGATCGAGTGGAGGAGCGTTCCCACCATCACCACCATACCGAGATCATGGATATGGCGGCGCATGGCGTCCTGTGCCTCGACGGCATCGGTGATCGTATCGGGAAGCGGCCCATCGTCCCGGATGGAACCGGCGAGTACGAACGGGATACCTTTCTTCACGCACTCGTACATGATCCCGCCGGTGACGACTCCCCGGTCGACCGCGTTCTTGATGGAGCCTGCCCGCATGACCTCGCTGATGGCGCGGATGTGGTGTTTGTGCCCGCCGGTGACGAGCGTACCCGTTTTTACGTTCATCCCGAGCGATGTGCCAAAGAGGTTGGACTCGATATCATGGGTGGCGAGCGCGTTCCCTGCAAAGAGGACATCGATGTATCCCTCGCGGATCATCTCTGCAAGGGCGCCGGCCGCTCCGGTATGGACGATGGCGGGGCCGCCGACGAGCGCGATCTTCTCGCCTCGCTTCTTAGACTTCAGGATTTCGCGGGCGATCTTTCCAATGATCGCACCGCTCGGCCGCTCGGATGAGACGGTTCCGTGCATGAACTCGAACGTGCTGACCTTCCTCGGCCGCTCAGGATAGACGACACGAACCCCGGTCTCGCTGACGACGACGGCATCCCCCGCCCGGATCTTCGATATAGGAGTGCATATCGCCCGTTTTTTCGTCTCATCGACCACAATATGGCAATCCATCTCGATACGCTCGACGGGCAGCCATTCGTCCTGGTATTTTAAGAACGTCGGATGGTTGGTGGTCGAGTAAAACCCCTTCGGCAGGATCCGGTCGCCCTCTGCCGGTACGAGGGTGACGTCGCCGATCTCGGGGGCGCGCGCACCGAGGCGGTGCAATTCGGAGAGGATGGCATCGAGCAGGTGATCGTCGGGCGCCGTCACACGCAGACGTGCATAACTCGTGTCCGTCTTCAGCTTCCCGACATTGAACGTGAGGATCTCGAATTCCCCGCCCATATCCATGATCCTGTCAAACACCAGGGTCATGACACCCGAATCGATGATATGGCCTTCTAGCTCGATTTCCCGGCAGGATTCCATATATACGGGTAGGCGATTGTTCGATAATACAGTTTCCCCGCATGCCTCCTTCCCGGGAACACCCTTCCTGTTCGCCCGTCGGGGCGGATGCGCCTTCGTAGCGTATCGTCGCATATTGTTCCGGTTCGAGCCAGAAGCAGCTCCCGGAGATTACACACCCTGCTTTCGGCAGAGGTACTTCT
>JBAYQF010000118.1:0-5569 GCA_041677325.1 Methanoculleus sp. | reverse complement strand
GCAGTAGACCCGACGGATGTTGACGAGCGACGGAACGTAGCCGACGGCGGTCGCAAGGACGAGGATGAGCCCGCCGAACGGCCCGCAGAGGAAGAGGGAGAGGAGGGCGACAAAGGCGATGACGGCATGGTTCAGCGCCGTGACGTTCACACCCCCGAACCATCCCGCCGTACGCGAGAGGAGGAGGGTCAGAAGGTAGGCACCGACCGCGGCCAGTGCGCCCGCAAGGAGGATGGCGGTCGGGGCGGGCAACTCCTCAAGCGCACCGATCGCCGCCATCACGCCGTTCCGGGTACGGGCTATGGCGTAGAACGCTGCAAGCCCGAGGAAGGCGTTCACGGTGTTTGCCGCGCTGGTCGCGACGATGTACTCGCGAGGGTTCGTATCGTAGCCGATGACCGACGTCAGGAGGGCGTTTGCTGTGGCGTTCGAGAGCCCCGGGAGCCAGCCCACGAGAGCGCCGGCGACAGAACCGAAGAAGGAACCGCGCCGGATCGCGTTTCGGGGGAGATCGATCCCCGTGAACGTCTGTGCAGGCATGGCACCATGCGACGCCCGGAGGAGGACCGCAATCCCGAAGAGACCGGAGAGAAGGGGCATCAGTACCCCGGATTCACCGCCCGCCGGCCAGGCGAGGAAGGAGTAGTGGAGGGTGAAGAGCCCGAGCACCCCTGAGACCGAGAATACCCCGAGCGCCCACCCCGGCGACTCGGAGACGACGATGAGGTAACCGGCGACAGCGAGGATGATGAGGCCGATCCCCCAGTCGATGGCGGACTGGAGCGCGGGGAGGACCAGGATGAAGGCGAGCGCAAGCGGGAGGGAGAAGGCGACCCCGATGGCGCTCCCGAGCGCCGATACCCGGACGGCCTCTTCCCCCCGCCCTTCGAGACAGAGGGAATGAGCCGGGAGGACCGCAAGCGACGTATCGGCATCGGGGATGCCGAGGAATGTGGCCGGGACGCAGTCGACGAACGTGTGCGTAACGAGGGTGGCGAACATCGCCGAGGCAATGACCACCGGATCGAACCAGGCGAGCAGCAGTGCCTGGAGCGAGAGGAGGACGCCCGCCACGGTATTTGCATGGATACCGGGAACAAGGCCGCTCACGGCGCCGCAGCCGACTCCAGCGGCGGAACCGAGCACGATACTCGCGAGCACGGTAATCAACGGTCGGAATCAGCAGGGATAAACCAACCGGATTGCGCTCCCGATACAGTCATATTCCATCAGGGCGAAGGTTGTGGCAATGAAGATCGCCATCACCCGGCTCGAGAACAAGGCGGCGGGAGACCGCGCCCTCTGCGCCACCTACGGTCACGATTGCTACACGGTCTCGCCCCTCCGGGCAGAACCCCGGGCGGACAGGGTCGCCACGTTCGTCGAGGCCGTTCATCGCGGCGAGTTCGACTGCCTCTTCTTCTCAAGCGCCCTCCCCGCCGTGATGGTCGGGCCGCTCCTCGAGCGGTGGCCGCGGGTGATCGCGATCGGCCCGAAGACCGCCGAGGTTCTCCGGGAGTCGGGGATCGAGGCTGAGGTCCTCCCTGCGTTCTACTCCCGCGACTTCGTCCCCTACCTCGGTGACTGGCTCCGGGGCCGGACGGTCGGGATAGCGCGGGCCGATGTCCCGAACCCGGGCCTCCTCGACGCGATAGCGAAAGCCGGAGGGAAGGTTCGCGAGGAACGGGTCTACACCCTTATCCCGACCGGGATTGAGCTTGCGCTTGATACCGCCGACACCATCCTCTTCACGAGCGCCATGTCCTACCGGGAGGCACGGTGGCGGCCCCGCGACGGCCTCCTCCTCGCCGCCATAGGGGATGTCACCGCCGATGCCATGCGGGCCGGCGGGAACCCTCCCGTGGTCGTCGGGGACGGATCGCTTGCAGGAACCCTTGACGCCCTGAACCGCCATATGGGACTGGCATGATGAATTCGGGGAATTTCATTCCGGAATCGGGCATCGTCGTCGTCGACAAAACCCGGGGGCCGAGCAGCCACCAGGTGACCGCCTGGGTCGGGGATATCCTCGGGCGTCGGGTGGGCCACGCCGGAACGCTCGACCCACAGGTCTCCGGGGTGCTCATCGTCATGTTCGGCGGCGCCGTCCGGCTCGCTCCCATCCTCCTCTCGCACAACAAGGAGTACGTCTGCCTGATGCGGCTCCACGGCGATGCATCGAGAGAGGCAGTAGAGCGCGTGGCGGAGGAGTTCACCGGCCGGATATACCAGCGGCCGCCGAGGAAGAGCGCGGTCAAGAGGAACCTTCGGATCAGGAAGATCCAGGAGATCGAGATCCTGGATATGGAGGGAAGGCTCGTCCTCTTCCGGGTCAGGTGCGACGCCGGGACCTATATCCGGACGCTCTGTGTTCACCTGGGCTACGCCCTCGGGGTCTGCGCGCACATGGAGGAACTCCGGCGGATACGCTCGGGATCGTTTGAGGAGACCGTTGCCGTCACGCTCCATGAACTCACCGATGCCGCGAGCGCGGCCCGGGAGGGGAATGCCGAACCCCTGCAGGGGATGATCCTCCCACTGGAGGCCGCCGTCGCCGATCTTCCGAAGGTCGTCGTCAGGGATACCGCCGTCGATGCCGTCTGCCACGGTGCCGTGCTCGCGGGGGTGGGGGTCACAGCGAAGGAAGGCGGGTTTGGGAAGGGCGAGACGGTCGCGATCATGACCGGGCGCGGCGGGCTCGTCGGACTCGGAAAAGCGCTCATCGCATCATCGGCGCTGAAGCCCGGGGAACCGGGGTTCGTCGTCGCGCCCGACGTCATCCTGATGCCGCCCGGCACCTATCAGCGCGGCTGGAAAACGCATGCCAGAAGCTAATATTAATAGAACACACCGCCAACTAATGATGCACATTCCGTGCTGAGGTAGTCTAGACCGGTAGGGCGCGGGCCTGGAAAGCCCGTGGGGCGTTGAGCCCCTCGGGAGTTCAAATCTCCCCCTCAGCGTCATTATTTTAGTTCATTTCTGTGATAAGTGAGCATATCGGACAGCCTGATATGTACCGCTCACGCCGCACCGGATTCTGCTTATGAGAATCCTGGATTTCGCCCTTCAGATCGATATTCCCATCATGAGCGCGATAAACAGCACGAGATCATAGACCGTATGCGTGACCGCCGACGTCGTCGTGTTCGTATACCGCCGGATATACGCGAAGATGATCCCGGCAAAGAAGACCGATATGAGGCCGTCCCAGCTGTACTGGAATGCATGGAGCGACGCAAAGAGGAGCGCCGGGAGGAGGATGCCGAACCGGGGCTGGAGCAGACCGCGGATACTCACCTCTTCGCCGAACCCCGCCGCAATGGATGCCACGATGATCCCGGGAATGGTGAGCGTCCCGGCAAAGAGCAGGTTGACGACATCGGTATCGGTGACGGGGAGACCGAGCCGGCCCACAAGCGCGGCAAGTGCCGGATCGATGAAGTGGAAAGCGGCAACAAGCACAAAAGCCGCACCGATGGCGAATGCGATCTCTTTCATCGTCGGCCGGACGAGACCGAGACGCTCCAGGACCTCGCGGAGGGTCCTCCGGACGAACAATCCGGCGATGAAGAACGAGCCGATGAACGTCCAGAAGAGAGTGTAAGCGTTCAGCGTGACCGTATCCGCGAAGAGCGCCCCGGATTCGATCATGAGAGCGAGAAACTGCTCCGAGAGGTAGGGGGGAACCCCCACGACAAAGAGCGGCACCGGCGGGATGAGGATCAGAGCGAGGATGACCACAAGCGCCATCGTATGGAGGAGCGAGTCCGGATCGAACGGAAGGTACCGGGCAAGCCATACCCTGAACCGGCGGGAGAACCCGATGAGGCTCGTAAACGCCGCAATAAGGATTACGAGAAGGAGAAGGGCGACCTCCGCAACCATGGCAAGATCGAACGAATCCGGATCGATCTCTCCGGCATCGAGCATCTCTGTCGGCACGATTGATATAATCCCAATTCCGGCCGCGGCTGCCGCAAGTCCGGCGACGATGAGAAGAAGCCAGGCGACGGCGACCCAGCGGAACACCGGGAGACGCGTTCCGGCGATGGAGATGAGCATCACGAGGATGACGAAGAGCGCCACATCGAGCGCCGAGACGATGAACACTCCCGCTTCCCCGCCGACCTCCCCAAAGGCTGCAACGAGAAGGATGATGCCGAAGACGGCTATCAACAGCTCGGGGGCATGACGGCGGCAGGATTCAGGTAGCATATTCAGTATCCGTTGACCGGCGTTGTGAAGAACATACTCATCACCGGAGAAATCGACCGGCAGCAAACCAGCCTGCCGCCCCTATGATAGCAAGCCCTCCGGCCTGCAGCAGGAAGAGCACCGGGAGCGACAGTCGGCCGATAAGGGCGGCGCCTGCAAACGGTCCGACCGCAAGGCCAAGGGAGTAGAAGGTATTGTAGATACCGTATGCGGCTCCCTGCGAACCATGATCGCGGTAGATGCCGGCAAGGATCGGCATCACCGGGACGATGGAGCAGCTCAGGCCGACCCCCAGCATGAAGACGGCGGCGACGGTGAGAAGGAGGGTGGGTGCCTGCATAGCGGCGGCGATCGCGGCCGCCGAGAGAAGGAGCCCGCCGCTGATGAGGTGACGGCTTCCCCCGTAGCGATCGTAGATCCTTCCCGCGGCCGGTTGGGCGAGGATGGCCGCGATCGCGAGAACCGCGAAGACAAGCCCGATTGTCGCCGGAGAGGCCGAGAAGGCGGTATGCAGGTGGACCGGGAGGTACGGGTCCACGATCCCATAGGTCGTGGATACCGTGACGACCACAGCCAGAATGGCGGCAAACAGACGTCGATTTGTGTCGGAAAGCATCATCGGCCGCCTTTTCGGCCGGCGGGTGTGTACCGGGATGGTGAAGACCGCAAGACCGATCGCGGCCGCAAGTGCTGCCGGGATGAGGAACGTCGCGGTATAACCCAGGTACTCAAAGAGCAGTCCGCCGACGACCGGACCGATGACGATCCCGAACCCGACCGCCGAGAGGGCGATCCCCAGTTTCTCGCCGAGGTGTGCCGGGTCACAGGTCTCGGCGATGAGGGCAAGCCCTGCCGACCAGGTTGCGGCGGCGGATATCCCCTGGACCGCCCGGGCGATGAACAGATGGGTGATCGTGGCGGAGAAACCAAAGAGCGCCGTCGCAAGAGCAAGGAGGAGCATCCCTGCAACGATGAGCGGCCTGCGCCCCACCCGATCGGAGAGAGCGCCCATCGGGATGGAGAAGAGGAGAAGCATCGCGGCGTAAACCCCGAAGATGATCCCGATGACCGACTCGTCCGCCCCGAGCCGGGGGGCGTACTCAGGGAAGACCGGGATGAGGAGGCCGTAAACCATCATATCCATGAATATGACGAGCACGACCAGAACGAGGACGGCATCCGGCGATGCGGCGATACGATTCCGGAGGGAGGGGGGACGATGCGGTTTTCCAGACGTCGTGTTTATACCCATAGAGCGACCTGCTCTACTCGCTGTAGGTTGGCGTCATCAGGATATATCGATTGCAGAAGAGGATTCACCCGGGGCTGCCTCACCGGAATCCGCGGTAGT
>JBAYQF010000117.1:0-5582 GCA_041677325.1 Methanoculleus sp. | reverse complement strand
TCTCCTGAGAGGACCGCCTTTCCGGGGAGGTCGATTCCCGGCGGGTTCGGGTCCTTCCGGATGGTGTTGACGTCAAGGAGCGAGATGGAGTAGCGGTAGCCGCCGAAACTCAGTTCCAGTTTCCGCTCTTCGTCGAGCAGGTTCAGGGTCAGCGCGTCGCCCTTCCCCATCATCCCGATGATGTTCTTCATCTTTGCGATATCCAGACCCAGCTCCCCGGCCGTTGCCGAGAAAGAGTTGAACGCCGTGCTCTGGAGTTCCAGGGAGACCATGGCCACGTTTGCGGTATCGACGGAGCGTGTCCGGATCTGGTCCTCGGCCGTGTGCAGGCGGCATTCCGTCACCAGTGCGGCGATCGCGTCGATGGATTCCCGAAATATTTCTGCGTCAATCGTTGCCTTTAACATTGTGACCCCTTATTAAACTCTCGTTGAAAGTATATAATCACCCTATTCATTATAGTGCTTTACGATCAAAATCGGCAAAAGGCTCATGACGCCGGTCGCGGAGGCGGTCGCGGCAGAGACCGATCGCCCGTACTCCGGAACCGTATCATTGATGTTTAACAGCATCGAATACTATACATAATCTTCTTGATTGTGCCGGCGGTGCGGGCAGCCATCCGTCGACCTCAGGTGGAGGGTAGCTCCCAATGGGTTCTCAATGGACTAAAGACAGCGTCTATCGCAAGGCGATGAAGGCGGGGTACCGGGCGCGTGCTGCATACAAACTGCTGGAGATCCAGCAGCGGCACAGTATCATCAGACCAGACGATAACATCGTCGACCTCGGGGCTGCACCGGGCAGCTGGCTGCAGGTGCTCCGCGACCTGACCGACGGCAGGGTCATCGGCGTGGATCTCAATCCCATCGCGCCCATAGAAGGTATAACCACCATCGTCGGTGATTTCACCGATCCTCTCATCCAGGAGCGTATCCGCGAGGAAGCAGGCGGCATCGTCAGCGTCGTCGTCTCCGATGCCTCACCCAAACTCTCCGGCCAGAAGAGCTACGACCAGGCCCGTGCAATCGGGCTCGGTGAGGATGCACTGGCATTTGCCTGTACGATCCTGAAACCCGGCGGCAATATGGCGATCAAGTCGTTCCAGGGAGAACTTTTTGGTGAACTGATCGCCGAAGTGAGGAAACATTTCTATTCCGTCCGGGGCTACAGAACAAGAGCGTCGCGGAAAGGGAGTGCCGAGACCTACATTATTGCAAAAAACTTCAAAGGGACGTGCGATGGTGCTGAAAGACCCCTATAATCGAACCGTAACCAACCTCCGGATCAGCCTTACTTCCCGGTGCAACCTGCGGTGCATCTACTGCCACGCCGAGGGTGAGGTGAATCCAGAAGAACAGATGAGCGCCGGAGATATCGCCGAACTGATGCAGGTTGGCGTGAAGTTCGGAATCAGGAGCGTCAAGTTCACCGGCGGGGAACCGTTGCTTCGCCGTGATCTTGTCGACATCGTCCGTTCGGTGCCTCCGGGCGTCGAGTCGTCCATGACGACGAACGGGACGCGCCTTGCAGAGATGGCCGCCGACCTTAAGGAAGCCGGGCTTGCACGGGTGAACGTCAGCCTCGATACCCTTCGTCCCGAGCGCTACCGGCAGATAACGGGCAAAGACTGCCTTGCAGATGTTCTTAAGGGGATCGACGCGGCGATCGAGGTCGGGCTGACCCCGGTCAAACTCAATATGGTGCTCCTCGACGGCATCAACGAGGATGAATTGGACGATTTCATGGCGTTCGTCCGGAATAAACGCGACGTCATCCTCCAGGTCATCGAGTTGATGGAGTTCAACGAGTGCAAGTTCCATGGTGACGTGGACAGCGTTGAGCAGGACCTGAACGAGCGGGCGACCCGGGTGGTCACGCGCCGGATGCACCACCGCAAGAAGTACTGTCTCGACGGCGCCGAGGTCGAGGTGGTGCGTCCTCTCCACAACACGGAGTTCTGCGCATTCTGTAACCGGCTGCGCGTGACTTCGGACGGGAAACTCAAACCCTGTCTTCTCCGGAGCGATAACCTGATCGATATCCGGGGTAAGCACGGCAAGGAACTCGAAGACGCCTTCAGGGAAGCCGTCAGCAGGCGAGAACCGTTTTTTGCCTGAATACCGATCGACCGGGTGCGGCCTCACCCTGCCGATCATCGCCGTCCCCGGCTCCACTCCCGGATCTCCACTAGATCCTGTTTTTTAGCTCGTTACATCTCCCAAACGGCAAGACATTGCACATTCGGGATGCACCACCTGATAACACCTCAAATCATCTCCTGTGGTCAACCGAATCCTGCGCACAGGGAGTACTTTTTGTAACACCCTTTCCAATAGAAAAGTATGCTGGAAACGAACGAGTATGTCCGCGTCACACAGAAACTCTACGGAAAATCACTGATCCTGGAGAGCCCGACCGAGTTTCACCCGGTTCTGCATTTTTACTTCACCGACGCCCTTGCCCACATCGACTACACCCTCAGCATCCTCGCCTACAACTACATGTCGCCAAGGAATATCATGAGCATGGAATACATGCGGTGGCGCGTGGACGAGGAGAAAGTCGGCGAACGAGCACATTTCCCCGGGTTTATCAACTGGCTCAAGAAGGAGCACCGCGAGAAGTTCGATGAACTTCCGCTGCTCTGGTCCGGCATCTACGATGAGGAGGACCCCGCCCAGTACCGGAGTTTCCGGATTGTGCTCAGCCCTGATGACAGGAAGCCGATCCCGTCGGGGTACCTCTCGGCGTTCATCGACGAGTTCTTCGATCCGGCGTTCATCAAACAGCTCTATGCCACCTCATCGCTTGCCCGCCTCTTTGATGAGGATGTGAAGAGCAGGTCTGCATAAGGAGCCCGCCCATGGACGTCGCCCGACTCACCTCGTCGCTTGTCAGGATCAAGAGTGAAAATCCGCCGGGAAGCACAACAGATGTGATCGCGTTCATCAGTGACTACCTTGACTCGCTCGGGGCGAAGAACCGTGTTCTCTCAAACCCCGGTGGGCGGGACAACCTCATCACGACCGGGCAAGACCCCCGCCTCCTCCTCTGTGGCCACGTCGATGTGGTTCCCGCCATCCCCGATGATTGGACACACCACCCCTACAGCGGGGAGAGTGCCGACGGCTATATCTGGGGGAGAGGCTCGACCGATATGAAGGGCGGATGCGCCGCGCTCCTGACCGCTTACCGGGATCTCGTCGAGAGCGGGATGGAGCCGAAGATCCAGTTTGCCTTCGTCTGTGATGAGGAGACCGGCGGGGAGTACGGGATCCGGTCGCTGCTTGCGGAAAACCTGCTCATACCCCGTGAGTGCCTGATCGCCGAGCCGACACCGGCGATGAGCCCTGCGGTCGGCCAGAAAGGCCTTTACCGTATCGATCTCTCCTTCCGCGGCCGGCCCGGCCACAGTTCCCTCTACCCCCTGGTCGGGAAAAGCGCCGTCATGGCGGCATTTGACCTGATCGAACATCTGCGAAAAGTTCATTCCCGTCCGTTCCCGGTCAGCGAAGACCTGAGACCGCTCGTCGCACAGTCCGCCCGGGTCTTTCGCGAGATATTCGGAATCGAGAGAGGGGATGAGATCCTGACGGGGGTGATGTTCAACCCGGGACGGATCGAGGGCGGGGAGAAGGCGAACATCGTGGCGGAACAGTGCCGGATGGAACTCGATATCCGTGTGCCGTGGGGCTGCTCTCTTGACGAACTCCGGAGAAGCATCGCCAGGCACGCCCCGGACGCTACGATACGCGAGATGGATACCGCAGCGCCGAGTCTGACCCATCCCGACGCACAGATTGTCCGGACGGTCTCTCATGAGGTGGAACGTGTCTACGGGACGGTGGCACCGTTCCTCCAGTGGGCCGCAAGCGATGCGAAGTATCTCCGTGATAAGGGGTTCGACGTCGTGGAGTATGGGCCGGGGGAGATTCCGACGCTGCACGCAGTGGACGAACGGGTCTCTGTTGCGCAGCTTGAGAAGGCGGTGGATGTGTACCGGGGGGTGATCAGGGAATACTCGATGTAAAAAAGGGTTGTTCCGGCACGGGATATCCTGCCGGACACCATGCACCCAATTGGCTTCACCTATTCTTTGACTTGTTGCGGGCCGGCTACCCGCTGTCGGATCGTTGATACAATCTGCTTACCCGCCGATCTGATATCGCTACAAAGTGTGGCGTCTGATTTCACGATGAGAACGGCCGATGCCACGTAGACGGCGGCATGGATGATGAAGAACGCAAGAGCGCTATACCAGCCCGTCGTCCCGATCGCATCGACATACCCTCTATTAACGTAGAGAACTCCCCAGGAGAGGGGGAACTCGATGTAAACCACGGCCTGGAGAAGATAAAACATGATCATGTTTCTGAGCGAATCGACCAGCAGCAGGGCGTAGAACGGGGTGAGCCAGACCAGATACTGCGGACTGTGGAACTTGGTACAGAAGATGACCGAGAACAGAGTTACGGCGATGAGAACGAGAAGTCTTCGCGGGTTCTCAACCCCTTTAACCCAGGAAACGAGTACCAGTGAACCCACGATACCGATCATGACGGCATACATACCGAGGGAGATGGTATCCTCAGAGATCGGTATGTGGAGCAGCACGTTGAGGATGTTGTATAGTGTATACGTCACGGTATTGGCATAGACCCCGACACCTGTGCCGGTAGCAAAGAGAAACGGGCTATACCAGTCCTGCACGAGAAAGATCATCGGGGCGAGGAGGATCACGCTGCACACGACAGTCACCTTCAGAAATGAGATGATCTCTGTTTTTTGCGATGTTTTTACCGCATTGAACGGGATAAGGAAAGGAGCGGCGATGATGGGGAACACTTTCGTAAAGAAACCCAGGATGACCGCGAGGTATCCCCCAGCCGGCCGGCCGTAGACCGTAGCGAATATGCCGAGGACGAGGAGGAACGTGGGGAACGAATCATACTTCGTCAGGATGAAATATGATGCCGCAAACGCCGTTGCATACAGGAGTGCCGCCCGAAACGCTTGCTTATTGTCAAACAGGCGCAGCCCGATGAGGTATACGAGGAACAGCGTGAGGATATCAAAGAAAGACATGAGCACCTGAAACCCGGTGACGTATGCGTAGGCGTCATTCGCGATCACGGCAGGGATGAGCGGTATCAGAACCGGGATCATGAACATGAACGGATACTCGACGGAGAAGTCAACATAAGGGATCTGTCCGTCCAGCACGTTCATTGCATATCCAAGATACACCGAGATGTCAAAGAGATCGATGAACGAACCAAAAAGCGAGACCGTAAGGAAGAGCACCATCAACTTGGTGAAAATCGATGTTATCCCGAGAATGGAGAGATTGCGGACCAGGGTATGGCGATCAATGTCTGGTATTGTCAGCCCGCATAGAGAACACGATGGGCCAGGACGTCTCTTCCCTTTCCTCATACGTCAGTGTTTGTTCATACGGTATATGAGGATGTCGTTTCGCGGCAGGCCGGAAATGGCTGAATGACGACGAATTAGAGAGAGGGCTCGGATTCAGCATCTTGTTAATTTTGATGCCGGGTACCGGGCAGTCCCGCCTTGTG
>JBAYQF010000116.1:0-5642 GCA_041677325.1 Methanoculleus sp. | reverse complement strand
GAGCTCGCCGCCCTTCAGGGGGAGCCGGTGATCGTGAGCATCTTCGGCGGGACGCCTGAGGAGTTCCGGACGGTCGCCGGATGGTTTGCCGGGATGGCTTCCGGGCTCGAGCTGAACCTCTCCTGTCCTCACGCGGAGGGGTACGGGGCGGCGATCGGGAGCGATCCCGCTCTCGTAGAGGAGTGTACCCGGGCGGTCGCCTCTCTCGGGGTTCCGACCTGGGTGAAACTCACCCCGAACGTCGCCGATATCGGTGTGATCGGGGCGGCGGCAGAACGCGGCGGGGCGGATGCTATCGTCGCGGTCAACACCGTGAAGGCGATGCGGATATCGACGGCGCTCCGCCGGCCGGTGCTCGGGAACCGGTTCGGCGGACTCTCAGGGAAGGCGATATTTCCGGTCGCCGTCCGGTGCGTCTACGACCTCTACGAGGCGTGCTCCATCCCGATCATCGGGTGCGGCGGGGTCTCCACCGCCGATAACGTCGTTGAGATGATGATGGCGGGAGCAAGCGCCGTCGAGATCGGGAGCGCGATCATCGACGACGTCGGCATATTCGCCACGATTGCAGGCGAACTCTACAGTCCTGACGGCATCGATGCGAGGGAGATCGTGGGGTGTGCCCATGCATGAGCAGATGCCCTTCGGGGTCACGATAACGGAGATCGTGGAAGAGACGCCGTCGATCAGGACGTTCGTCTTCGACCGCGAGATCGCCGCCCGGCCGGGCCAGTTCGTGATGGTCTGGGTGCCGGGCGTGGACGAGATCCCGATGGGCCTCTCCTCCCCGTCGTCGATAACCGTCCAGAAGGTCGGAGACGCGACCGCCGCCCTCTTTGCGATGCAGGAAGGCGACCGGATCGGTCTCAGGGGCCCGCATGGGAACGGTTTCTCGGTCACCGGGAGGACGCTTGCCATCGGCGGAGGCGTCGGCGCCTCCCCGTTGCTGCCGCTTGTCGCGGCCGGGCAGGTGGATACCTTCCTCCTCGGCGCACGGACGGCCTCCGAGCTCCTCTTTACCGACCGGATACGGGGTGCGGCGGCGCTGATGATCGCGACCGACGACGGCACCGCCGGCCACCATGGGTTCGTGACGGAACTTATCTCGAGGGTGGACCTCACCGATTTTGCCCACATATGCGTCTGCGGCCCTGAAGTGATGATGGCGGCGGTCCTCGCCATCCTCGACCGGGAGGGGTGCGCGGATCGGGGGCAGTTCTCCATAAACCGCTACATGAAGTGCGGGGTCGGCGTCTGCGGATCGTGCTGCACCGACCCGCACGGCCTGCGGGTCTGCCGGGACGGCCCCGTCTTCACGGGCGACGTCCTGCTCGACAGCGAGTTCGGGCATTATGCGCGGGATGCGAGCGGGAGCAGGCACCGGATCTAAATAAGGGTGGATCAGGCCAGGAAGTCTTCCCGGGGTTCAATGAGGAGGGAGATGATATTCTCCAGCCACCCGAACAGCCTTGAGAATATCGGGAGGTCGTCTTCCGGGGCTCCGGCATTCGCATCCACCACCACATCCACGCCGCTCTCCGGGGTGGGGGGAACGGTCACGCCGGCCGGCACCTCGCCACCTGCATCTTCCACCGGATTCCAGACCTCAACCTGGTCGGGATCGTTTGTGAAGAGGCGGATCGACCGATCGCCCTCACCGCCCCCCACAACAAGGAATGAGCCGTCGGGGGTCACAGCGACGGATTCCGCACGACCGACAAGGCCGATCTTCTGGACCGCGGCCCCGGTGTGATCGAATACGTGGATCGCCGTGCCGGCTGCAGCAAAGACCCTGTCGGCCTCATTGGTCAGGGCTGTCGAGAGGACGGCATCCCCCACGGGATACTTCCAGAGGTGCTCGCCCTCCCCTGTGGAGAGGTAGAGGCACCGGTCGATCGATCCGGCCGCCACATACCGCCCGTCCGGGGTGAGGGCGATCCCCTTCACCGGTTTTCCCGTCCCGTAACTCCAGGATTCTCCCTGCCTGCTGTTGAGGAGGTAGACACCCTGGTTCTCACACCCGATCGCTATTCTGCGACCGTTCTCCGATATAGCGAGATCGTAGCTGTCGGTTCCCATATCGTAATCCCAGAGCTGCTTCTTGTTCCGATCGAAGATGTAAACCGCACCGTTATCGCAACCAGCAGCGACATACATCCCATCCGATGAGAGATCCACGCTGTGGTAGACGAAGGTCGTCCTCTCGGTCCAGAGCAGGTTCCCCTTCCTGTCGTAGAGATAGAGTTTATCCGCAGCGACACCGATCCGTGACCCTTCAGGTGATATCCCGACGGCGTTCACGCATGCACCGACGGCGTTCTGCCAGAGGATGTTGCCCTGCTGATCGAGAAGATACACCCTGGAACCTGCAGAAGCGACGATCAGAGAACCGTCGTGCGTTATCGCTACGGAGTTGACAGGACTGTTCGCCCCCAGCGCCCAGACAGGAGCATACTCCTCCTCGATGGCTGAGGCCATCCCGCACAGGGCGGTGGTAAGGAGGCAGAACAGAAGAAGCGGTGTTACGATACGTCCGGCTTGAGATCGCTGGATCTCATACCCGGAACCAGTCCGGACCCCCACGGTAGAACTGGATGAAGTCACTTCCCCCGATGACATCAGAGCCTGACTTATCAAAAGTGATATATATCAGTTTCGGATACCCGGGCTGCCTCCAGCCCCGGGGAGCGGTCCGGCAATCCCCGCCCGGCCCCCATCGAGGAGAATGGAGGGATGCCATCGGCCTCCCGCAGGTGCCGGCGATCCCGCGTACAGATCGGTGTCTTGCACAAAAGATTGCGGGAGGCGTTCAGCAGGGATCATGCAGGTCGCCGGTAACATTGCGTTCCGCCAGAGGTTCGATCGACTCAAGATCCTCAAGGTTGTTGATGTTCGTGAACGTCTTCAGGTCCGGATCGATCTTCTGGATCATCTCCATCTCCACATACCGGGTGTTGAGGCTCCGGATCATCGGACGGAGCGAGAGCGATTCGTGTTCCTCCAGGTAGGCGAGCAGTGCACCCCGCCGGTAGACTGCATGGAGCGGTTCAAGCATATCGGCGTTCCAGCTGGGAATGGCGGCATCATACCCGATAACGGCGTCGAAGAGCAGACGGACCACCCCGGGATGGATACAGGGCATATCGCATGCGGCGACGAAGATGTAGTCGCCGTGCACGGCAAGCGCTCCTGCGTGCAAGCCGCCGATGGGGCCGAGATCCCTCCGTACATCCGGAATACACCGGATCTCCCCGAAATGGCCGAATCGTTCGCATTGTCCGGGATCCCGCGCGACCACCACGATCTCATCGACCACCTCACGGAGGGTGCCGATGAGGCGGTCGATGAACGTTCTGCCCTGGAACGTGAAGAAATACTTCTCCCGCCCGCCGGCACGCCGTGCCGCACCACCAACGAGGACAATCGCCGATCGCATAACGGTTCCCCGGTCGTCAGATCCGCTCCCTGAAGCGGATCAGCTCTGTGATGCAGGAATTATACGGTACATCGATGCCGTGGCGCTCAGCAATTTCGGCCACCGCACCGTTCAGGAAGTCAATCTCGGTCTTCCTCCCGCCGGTGATGTCCTGGAGCATCGACGAATGGTGGGCGGCCGTCGCGGGAAGCTGGGTCGTCCGGAGGTACTCCAGGTACGTCTCCGCCGTCTCCCAGGGAAGCAGGACGCCTTCAGCCTCCGCCACACAGAAGGCCTCCCGGACGATCGCGGTGACGATTGCCCAGGCATGCGGATCGGTGAGGGCGCCGTAGGGAACATTCATGAGAGCGCCAAGCGGGTTTAACGCGCAGTTGTAGAGCGTTTTACCCCAGATATCCGTCCTGATCCCACCGGTTGCCTCCACACGGATGCCGGTCTCCCGCATGAGGGCGGCGAGACCCTCGACCGCGTCGTCCATGCCGGACGGAAATCGCCCGAGTTTCATCGGTGCCGGCCCCACCCAGACATGGGCGGATGCATCGGCCCGGCAATCGAACCCGGTGATGATCATCCCCCCGATGACCCGGTCAGTGAACCGCGCTATGATCTCCTCGTTTCCAATGCCGTTCTGGAGGCTCACCACCTCCCGTCCCTGGATGGCATCGGTGAACTGGCGGCAGATCCCCTCTGTGCCGGTGGATTTTGCGGTGATGATGTAGTAGTCGGCATCCTGCCAGGTCTCCGGGAGGTCTTCGGAGCAGCTGAAGCGGTATGTGCCCTCCCCCCATATGCCGGTCATCAGGAAGCCCCGCTCCTGCACCGCATCCACATGCCGCATCCTCGCGACGGCATGGACATCCGCAATGCAGGATAATTTTGCGGCAATGGTCAGCCCGACCGCACCGGCACCCAGGACCACGATCTTCATTTCATTATCTCTATGAGAGAGTTACCAGTTAATCCCTCCCTTCGGAGGTGCCGCAGACCTTCCCCCGACGCTCCATATCGAGCAGGGCCTCCTTGATCGCCACGTCGGGAGAGAACCCGCCTATACCGGTCCTTGCGACGACGCGATGGCAGGGGATAACGAGGGGGGTCGGGTTTCTGGCCATCGCCGAACCGACCGCCCGGGGCGCGGTTCCGACCGCCAGGGCAATATCGCCGTATGTGGCGGTCGCCCCGCAGGGGATCTCCCGGACAGCGCGGTAGATCCGCGCAAAGGTCGTGTCACCCTCGGTCGCGACACTCCGGAGGGAGGAGAGATCCGCCGGCCGGCCGGCACAGTAGCGCAAGATCTCCCCCGGTACCGGGCCCGGGATACCCTCCCGTGCGAAACGCGCCCGGTAGATGAGATCGTCCTGCCATGCGACGTGGACATACCAGAGGCCGAACCGGCACGAACCGGTCAGGATCGCCATCTCTCAACCTCTTTCTGGAATTCTTCGATGGTGCATGCCGCCATCTCCTTCTGCATCCACGGCGGCAGCCCCGCATGAACCCGGCGTTCCAGGAACCTCTTCTCCCCGATGACGAGTATACCCCTGTCCTCAGGTGTCCGGAGCACACGACCGAGCGCCTGCAGGGCACGATTGACCGCCGGGAGGGTGTAACTGATGAACTCGCCCTCCTCGCCGAACTTCATCCGGAAGTAGTCGATCACCATCCGGCGGACGCGGTTGAACGGCGCGAGCGGGAGGCCGATGACGAGCGCTCCCGCGAGCATCTCACCGCGGTAGTCGAGACCCTCGCTCCACTTGCCGCCGCAGACCGCAAAGAGGATGCCTGAGCGGCCGGTTCCCGGGAGGGCCATGAACTCACGGAGCATTGCCGCCGATGCCGCGGTATCCTTGGACTCGATATAGATCTGCTTTTTCCGGATCCGGGGAGCGCAGCGATCCGCGAAGGTGTTCAGGAGGTCGTACGAGGGGAAGTATATCGCGAGGTTCCCCGGGAGGCGAGCAAACGTGGTGATGTAGTCCTCGGTCCGCGCTAGGTTCTCCCTGTCCCGGCGCATCGAGTAGGCGGTGGTGATGTCGGTTGCGCAGAGGATGCGGCGGTTCTTCGGGGGGAAGGAGTTCGGGAGCGATATCGTCGTGACGGGAAGATCGCCGAAGTAGTAGCGGTGGTAACTCTCGATGGGGGAGAGCGTCCCCGATATCAGGACACAGCAGGCGTGTGCCCGGGCAATATCCTGGAGTTTTGTGCT
>JBAYQF010000115.1:0-5651 GCA_041677325.1 Methanoculleus sp. | reverse complement strand
TTTCTCGTCCTGACGATGACGCCCCGCTCCATCGTCTTCGCGGTTGCAGCGTCGATCCGCGCTCTCCCGACGCCGATACACTCGCCGGTCTTTGCTAGGATGAAGACCTCGTCCCCTTCGCGGACGGCAGGATCGATCGAGGCAAGGCCGGGTGCGAGGACGCTTGCCCCGGACTCAAGGATGGACGGGATCGCGCCGTCATCGACGACGACATACCGCTTCGTCGGCCGCAGATAGTTTGCGGCGGCAGGACGCGGCAGAGGCTCCCATCGGCGTTCTTTGGGGATGTAGCGGACCGCACCCACGACCGCCCCGCCGAGGACGATCTCGTCCATGCGGTCGTCGGCGGGGACCTTGTTCAGGAGCGCGATATGACCTTCCGGTATCAGCGGCGCTCCGAAGTGCTCGTGAAATATGTGGTTGACCCGTGTGATGTCGTCGGGGAATGCGGGCCGGGCGTCTCCCGGTGGGGTGACGGCTACCGGACGGGTGGAGGTGCCACAGGCACATACCCCGGAGAGCACGGGGACATGGCATGAATCGCACCAGCGAAGCTGGATCTTTCCAAGGTAGATGCGGGGCATTCGCATACCCGTTGGGGAGAAACGGATAAATATCTTGGTGTATTCTTCATTTTTCCTGCAATACTCCCTTCGACGGCAATTTTTCCCGCCGGGAGGGGCTCCTCCTCCCGCCGCACCGGCTGTTGAAAAACGGCCCGCTCACCTCAATTTGCGGGAAACAGGCGCTTCAGGCGCGTTGAGAGGGGCAGCACAACCTATTAATATAACCGCCACCACACAGTATTGTAATGTTCAATCATGTAGAATTATGCACGCCGGCCGGGTGTCGGCGTTTCACCAATTCTACACCGAAAGATGGGAGGATATCAGTACATCTGGTATCCCTCATCAGGTCAATCGGGGGTATGCCCCAGCCCGGAACCATGACCGCCGGGCGGGGGATGCGAGGTGAAGGAGATGCATGAGAACAGGGGTGCAATGATGGTGTCGATGCGGGTTGCAGGGAGAACACTCCGAAAGACCGAGATACTCGGGCTGTTCATCTTCATACTCATGGCGGTCGTCATGCTTGCGGCCGGCACAGTGCTTTTCTGCGACTGGCTCACCGAACCGGGGTCGGCACCCGCAGGGACACCGGCAGATATCGGCCCGATTCCCGGGGGTCTCGCGGTTCTCGGTGCGATTCCAGCCATGCCCTTTGTGATGGGCGTTCAGGTGATGGGAGCGCTCGCTCTCGTCGTGCTCTACATCATCTCCGGTATCGGGCGCAGGGCATAGGGCGCTCCGATGCCGCCCTCTCTCCCGCAACACCCCTTAATCCGGCATATATCCAGTTATTTTACTCTGATTCCGGGTTCCACGGCAGACAGTCCATAAAATTTATATCCCATCCAGATAACATCAGATCTATCCCACCTCGGGAGGGAGGTGTGTCATCCATGGCAAAGGACAAGAAGCCCCAGGAGAAGAAGCAGGAGAAGAAGGCGGAGAAGGTTCAGGACAAGGCCAAGAAGAACTGAACCTCTACCTCATCATTTCCCCTTTTTCCGGCTTCATTCTCCTAATCCCCTCCCCCAGGACGGCCTCACGGAATATCCAATCGTAGGCCGCAGCACTCTTTTCCCACGTAAAGAGTTCTCGCACCCTCTCCGGCCCCATTCTGGCCATCCGCTGGTAAAGGTCCCGATCACTGAGCACCGTCGTGACGGCAGCGGCGAGTTCCCCGGCATCCCCCGGTGGGACGATCAGGCCGGTCATCCCGTCCTTTACAGCATACGGTATTCCACCGATATCCGTCCCGATAACCGGTGTGCCGCACGCTTGCGCCTCGATCAGCACCATACCAAATCCCTCCGCACAGTCGCAGCTCGGTAGAATGAGAAGATCGGCGCTGTTGAAGTACAGGGGCATCTCATCCTCGGGGACAAAGCCGGCAAAAATGACATCCTCAAGGACGCCTTCCCTGGCTGCAAGATCCCGGTAGTGATCGATGTAGTTCCCCCGTCCGGCAAGGATGAGCCGGGCATCTACAGATCTCCGGATGATCTTCAACGCCCGGATCAGGTAGCAGACGCCCTTATGCCTGCTTTCTCTATCCAGGTGGCCGACATAGAGGAGGATCTTCTCGCCGTTCAGGCAATGTTTCCGGCGCAGAAAGTCAGAACGGTCTCCCCCGAACCGCTTGAGATCAACACCGGGGGCAGCGTAGCGCAGTTTTTGGTGGTGCTTTGAGAGGTGTGGCGACCGGGTGGCGTAGTACTCCGACGTGGCGACGATCATATCTGCGAGGCCGAGCGTCCGCGAACCAAGAAGAGGGTAGTAACACCGCCCGAACGCCCATGTCAGGGGATCCGAACCGGTCAGATCGTTGTGATAGGTCAGGACATACGGCACCTGCATCCCGGCCGCTGCCCGGGCGGCTGCATCAGCAATGAATGGAACTGGCATATGCCCGTTGATGACGTCCGGGCGCACCAGGCCGATGAAGTGCTGTAACATCCTCTTCCATGCGAGGCTGATGGGGGTGCTCGATACCTTGAACTGATAGGGAAACCGGATCACCGTAAGGCCATCGATACAATCGGTTTTCATGATATTCTCCTCCTGACTCCAGTTGGAGCAGACGATGGTCATATCATGCCCGAACTGCTGCTGCAACCTTGTGCTGATCTCGTAAATGTACTTCTGCACGCCGCCCATGTGCGGATAAAAGTACGGGGTCACCACCATGATGTTCATGCTTCCAGCGCTCCGGTAACGGGATGAAGATACCCCCATACCTCTATAAATCTATCTCCGTGCCTCCCGGGCACCACGATCCACCCGAATATCAATCAAAGTGAGGAGCGGAGCAATCGCTCCTCCTGTTGCTTCCGACATAAATCTTTCGCATCGAGCACCATTCGACCGGCACATTAGAGATGCCCTTTAAACCTTAACAGAATTTACCGCGAAATAAATCCCGGCATATTTATTCTCTACGGCCTGATGTCAGGGAAAACTGGTGAGATCACTCTGCTCACCCTTTGATTCCCTCCGGGATTCCGGTACCGGATAGATGCCCGGAGAGGGTGGGACAGGTATAAATATTAGAGAAGCACCCTATCGCGCATCAAGATTCATCCTGGGGGGGAAGAATTGAGTCAAGGAACTGTCTTCGTAACTGATGCACAGATGCGCAGCTCTCTTGCAGTCATCCGATCGCTCGGAAAACAGGGGCTGGAGGTGACCGCGGGTGAGGAGACATGGTGCGCGACAGGTGCCTTTTCACGGTACTGCAGTCATCGTCTGGTATACCCATCGCCGGTACGGGCAGAGGAGAAGTTTGTACGGGATCTTCTCGCGCACCTGAGAACAAAGGAGTACGACGCCATCTTCCCGGTCGCCGATGCCTGTTTAAAACCGATCATCGATCACGAAGAGGAGATCTCCCGGTATACCCGGATCGCCCTGCCGCCCCGTGACATCTTCATGAAGGGCTATGACAAGGGGGCGACCCTCCGCATCGCTCTTGAGAACGCCATCCCCTGCCCAAAAACTTTCTTTCCAGAAAATACCGCGGAAATGCTGGAAATTGCCGGGGAAGTCGGTTATCCGGCCATCATCAAACCCCGGGTGAGCTCGGGAAGGCGAGGCGTCCGGATCTGCAACAGCCCTGAGGAGCTTCTCCGGGCTTACGATACAATTGTGCCGGAGTTCGGCCGGGTGGTGGTTCAGGAGTTCATACCCTTCGGTGGGGAGCTCGGGGTCTACACCCTCCTCAATGGACGGTCGGAACCGCGTGCCGTGACCGTCCAGAGGAGGCTGCGCTCCTACCCGGTCTCCGGCGGTGCAAGCACGCTCCGGGAGACCATCAAGGATGAAGCCTCCCACGAAGCTGCAACGATCGCCCTTCGCCTCCTGAAAGCGATGGAGTGGTCCGGCGTTGCAATGGTGGAGTTCCGCATCGACGCCCGCGATGGGAGCCTCAAACTCATGGAAGTGAACCCCCGCTTCTGGGGCTCGCTCCACCTTTCGATCCTGAGCGGCGTGGACTTCCCCCACCTCCTCTACCGGATGATCATGGATGGCGATATCGAGCCGACCGCAGATTACCGGGAAGGAGTTCAGTGCCGCTGGCTGCTCCCGGGGGACATCCTCTGGTACCTGAACGCCCCGAAGACCTGGCAAAACTTCAGAGAATTCATCCGGTTCGGCACGCCCGATGATATTCTCTCGCTGCACGATCCGGGCCCCACAATGGGGTTCATGCTCGCCACGGCACGTTACGCATTCGATCCTGCGATGTGGCGATTTGTCCTGAGGCGGTGAGGATGAGGGTCAACGCGCTCAGCATCGATCTCGAGTTCTGGTGGTGCAACGAGTTTCTGACGGACTACCTCCCATGTGACCGGGAAGACGGATTTCGGGAGTCGTTGAGGCCGGTCTTTGCAGTGCTCGATGCATTTGATGTCAGGGCGACATTCTTCGTTCTCGGTGCGGTTGCAGAACAGTATCCAGAGGTCGTTAGCGAGATTCATCGTAGCGGCCATGAGATTGCATGCCATGCCTACTCTCACAGACTGCTCTACACAATGAACCGGGATGAATTTGAGGATGAATTGAAAAAATCCCTCGAACTGCTCGCCGATTACAATCCGATCGGGTTCCGGGCGCCATCGTTCTCCCTGAACAACAGGACGAAATGGGCGATCGATCTCCTGGATAAGCACGGATTCAAGTATGACTCAAGCATCTTCCCGGTGAAAAACCGACTCTACGGCGTACCGGGAGCACCTGTTGGCATTTACCGCCCTTCACGGGACGACATCTCCATCCACGACCCCGACGGCCCGATCGTCGAATTTCCGCTCTCGGTCCTCCCGTTCGGCATGAACATCCCCATCTCCGGCGGGTTCTATCTCCGCGCTCTGCCGGAGCGGTTTCTCTCCTGGAGCATCGGCAGGGTTGTCACAAGGAGGCCGGCCAACATCTACGTTCACCCCCACGACATCTACCCCGGGCCGCCCCCGCTGAAGGTGCCGTTCATCTCACGTCTCATCACCTACCACGGTGTTCGGACGTCGCTTGAGAAACTGATCATGCTCGTGACGCGGTTCTCGTTCATGCCGATGGGGGCGCTTCTCGACAGAATGGCGTTGCTGCCGAGAGATGAACTAATCTCGGCAGCGCCCGCCATTCCTCGGGAGGTGGTGGGAAGAGATAATCCAGCCATTTTGCCACTTTCCATGTCCGAACTCCTGCAACAGCCCATCGATGCCGCCGCACGCCAGTATGCGGGTCGCGGGCGAAAACCGATCTCTGAGAGAGGTGATTCACGGTGAAGTGTGGTATCTATCAGGAGCCCACCCGCAACGCTGCGGATGTCCAGGCTCAGAGGAGAAGATTCTGATGAACTGGACTGACAGAAGAGTGCTGGTGACCGGGGGTGGCGGCTTCATCGGCAGCCACCTGACGGAGCACCTTGTCGGCCTTGGAGCAGATGTACGTGCGTTCGTCCGCTACAACTCAAGAAACGATCCCGGTCTCCTGCGTTTGCTCCCGGATGAACAGCGGGAGAAGGTGCAGATCGTCATGGGCGATCTCAAGGATGCGGATGCCGTCCGCAGCGCCGTCCGGGATGTCGAT
>JBAYQF010000114.1:0-5688 GCA_041677325.1 Methanoculleus sp. | reverse complement strand
GTTCATGACATCGGCCATCGGGAACTGCGTGGCCGCGACGGCGACGCCGAGGACCATCGCAGCGATGATCGCACCGACGTAGGACTCGTAGAGGTCGGCACCCATGCCGGCGACGTCGCCGACGTTGTCACCGACGTTGTCGGCGATGACGGCGGGGTTCCGGGGGTCATCCTCGGGAATTCCCGCTTCGACCTTGCCGACGAGATCGGCACCGACGTCCGCGGCCTTGGTGAAGATACCGCCGCCGACACGGGCGAAGAGGGCGATCGAGCTTGCACCGAGACCGAACCCGGTCACGATGGTGAGGACTTCAGCCTGGGTAAGCCCGGTCGCGGTGCTGATGACCATGTACGCGATCGAGAGCCCGAAAAGCCCGAGCCCGACGACAGCCATCCCCATGACCGAGCCGCTTGCGAACGAGACCCGGAACGCATCCGCGATCCCGCGCCGCGCGGCGTTCGTGGTCCGGACGTTTGCGGCTGTTGCGGTGAACATACCGATGTAGCCGGCAGTCGCCGAGAGCGCCGCCCCGAGCACAAAACAGGCTGCGGTAAGGGGATTGATCCAGATCGCAAGGACGGCAGCAAGCACAATGACAAAGAGTGCTATGGCGCGATACTGTCTGTTCAGGTAGACCATTGCTCCCTCATGAATAGCGGCAGCAATCTTCTGCATCAGTTCAGTGCCCGTGCCCTCCCGCCTGATACTCATATACGAGTATCCTGCGAAGAAGAGAGCAAGAATAGCACCGATAGGTGCCAGATACACCAGATCCATCTCTTTCTATTCCTCCGAATGAGTACCATATAGAGAGGGATTCAACATTTTTAAATATGTGGAAAGTGTTCCGGATATATACCCGATAATCAGCTGAAATTCATCACTTCCGGCTGAAGCGTCTGGAGATCGACGACGAACGCACGCGCGGGTGTAGGGTGGATGTTCATCTGTTTCTGAAACGCTGTCTGCGCCTGCCAGGTGCCAGCGTTCACTCCGAGAACGCCCCGGTAGCGGGTGACGCCGCAGATATGGACGTGCCCCGTAAGGAGGATCTCAGGGAGCGGATCGATGACGAGCCGGTCGGTCTTCATCGCGGCGATCGGCGTCCGCATCCCGTACGGTGCGGCGAGCAGCCGGCGCTTGAGCATCTCGTCCATGATCTCGCCGGGCCGCTCGTAACTTGCACCCGGGATGAGCCCGATCATGTCGTCAAACGACCGGCCGTGGTACATCAGGACCCGGACACCCTGGAGGTTCACGAGAGCGGGATTTTCGACACAGGTGCAGTTTGCCGGGAACTTCGCCGTGAACTCCGACGGGATCGCCGGTTGCGGTTCGGCCATCCGGACGACGTCGTGATTTCCCGGCGCAGCGACGATCCGGATCCGGGAGGGGAGATCCCGGAGCATCTCTGCAAAGACATCGTACTGCTCGTAGATGTTCCTGACCGTCAGTTCGTTCTCCTGCCCCGGATAGATCCCGATGCCGTCGACGAGATCGCCTGCGATCAGAAGGTATGCGGCATCGGAATCCTGGAGCCAGTCGGCGAACCGGTTCCATGCCTCATCAAGGAAGGTGTCGCTTCCTACATGGACATCGGAGATCAGGACGGCTCTTCCCGGTCGGTCGCTCTTGAACGGGGCGTTGTTGATGGGAACGTCGGGGCGGAAGAGCTGTTCGGCGAAGAAGAGCCCGCCGTCGTTCGAGAGTTTTCCCTTCACCCCTATCACCTCGTCGGGGAGGATCCGCTCCGCCTCCGTAAAGGCATCGTCCCGCCCTTTATTGAAGAGCACCCGGATCGCCCCGGTAGGGTCCTCCACCTCGACGAGCCGGTGGCCTTTTGCGGTCGTCCGCATATCGGCAACCATCCCGATGATGCTACACTCTTCGTCGCGATAACGATGAGGGGACTTCACCAGCGCCTCGACCGGCATCGTGGTCATCCGGCTCCGGATCATCGAGGAGAGACAGTTGTAGCGGTTCCGGAAGTAGTGGACGGCGTCCTCGTGGCCGCTGACGCTCCCCGTGCTCCCGGCACCACCCACGATCACCTCGAGCTCGGGATCGACGAGGAATCGCGTCCCGTCCCGGACCTTCCTGAGACCGGGGATATGCTCTGCGGATATGACCAGGGTGCCGTCGGGAACTTTCGCTGCGATCCGGTCGATGAGCGAGGAGTCGTTCTGTTCACGGATGTAACTCACCACATCGGGATGGACCTGATGTTTCAACTCGAGAAACCGGCGTACGATCTCGGCGTTGGCGAGCATGGACTCCATGATATTCTCCCCGGAGGGATATGGGTTTATCTTTTTCATGCATCGGGGAGATAGTCTATAGCATACCCGATCCCGCGATAAAACGGCGGTTTCAATCATTTTTTACAAGAAAGGATGTCATATTGCTGCTTTCCGTCGCCTTCAACGAGCAGCCCTCCCCCGGAGAGAGGTCGGGAAAATGGGAAGTCCAGGACCCGCAAGGGTCCATATACTCGGGTGATGGTGTGCGGCGGCCTCCCCCACACTGTCGCGCACTTCCACGCGGGACGTGGCACCACCGGTGAAGTGGGTCTTCCTTGAGAGGGCGGGGTAGAGGGCGCTACACCCTCTCCGTCAGCCCAAGGCGCCGGAGCACTCCTGCAGCCGCACCCATCCCGCCGTCGAGGTAGACGGCGCCGATGAGCGCCTCCAGACATTCGGCAAGAACCCGGCCGGATGTCCAGACCTTCTGGGCAGCCTCGCCTTTTCCCCAGCGGACGTAATCCGCAAGATCGAGGTCTTCTGCAAGGGCGCGGAGCCGGGTCATATTCACGAGGTTCATCTTCCGGTTCGTGATCGCGCCCTTGTCGTGCGCACCCTCCACGACGACCGCCTCGACGACCGCGACGTTGATGACTGCATCGCCGAGGGTCGCAAGGGCATCCATGTGGGCATCGGCGGGAAGGCCCGCCTCCAGGGTGTAGGCAAGGCGCGTGAGCGCCCGGAGGAGGAGGGAGGGATCCCTGAAGGTATAGCCTATACGCTCCTCGATCTCCGCCCGATCCCGGTGGTCAGCGCCGCTGCGGCTCATCACTCCAGGACTTCGGCCTTCTCGATCCGGACGGGAATCTTCGGCTTATCGGCGGCGTTCGTCTTCACCTTCCCGATCGTATCGATGATATCCATCCCTTCCACAACCTCGCCGAAGACCGGGTGGGCGCTCGGTGTCCGGGGGTCGTCCCAGTCCAGGTAGGTGTTGTCGACGAGGTTGATGAAGAACTGGCTGCCGCCGGTGTTCGGGCGCCCGGTGTTCGCCATGGCGATCGTCCCCCGGCGGTTCGAGCGGCCCTTCACGAACTCGTCGGTGATGGTGTAGCCCGGCCCGCCGGTCCCGGTGCCGGTCGGATCACCGCCCTGGATCATGAAGTTCGCGATCACCCGGTGAAAGATCGTGCCGTCATAGAACCCGGACCCCGCAAGTTTTGCGAAGTTCCCCGCAGTCACCGGCATATCGTCGTAGAGACGGATCGTTACATCGCCCATAGTCGTGTGGAATATAACCTTCTTTTCAGCCATGATCAGTAACTCCGTTATGGTGTTTTCCATCGTTGCTACTTATACTGATGGAGGGCGGCATGTCCGGATAACCGATAGCCACACCCCCGAACCATCGTGTCAACCATATACCCTAAACAAAACCAGAAAGTAAAAATAATTTATATGAGCAGCCCGGAACTATATGCATGTACTCCGGAGCGAACATCCCCAGTCTTACCCCCGGTCACGGAGGAATCTCCGGATGAACCGCCGGGCGCCGGTCTTCATCATCACCGGCGGGCAGGGCCAGTGCAAGACGACGTTCCTGCACCTGGTCCTCGGGCTCATCGTCGGGCTGAACGTACGTGTCCATGGGGTCATCGCCCCGGGATACGTGCGTGACGGACGGAGATCGGGGTTCACCCTGGTCGATCTCGCCACCGGCAGACACGAGGAACTCTGCTCGGTCGATCCCGACCCGCGGTGCGAGGCTCATGGCCGGTTCTACTTCCGCCCGGAAGGGCTCGCGTTCGGTCGCCGGGCACTTGAGCCGCCGAACCCGCGAGAGACCGATCTGGTGGTCATCGACGAGGTGGGGAGGTTCGAGCTCCAGGGCGGGGTCTGGATGGAGCAGCTCGACCGGTTGACCGCACACCAGCATCCCCCGATGGTCTGGACGGTCCGGCGCCGGCTCCTCGATACGGTCGTCGAACGGTGGAACATCACAAACCCCGTCGTGGTGGATGTCGGGGTCGCGAGCGCCATGGAGACGGCGGATGCCGTGATGGATGCCGTCTGGGAGTGGCGCGAGGCGCAGACGTTCTCGCCGATCCCGGCACCCCAGATCCCAGGGGGGCATATCGCCGTCCCGGCGCTGTTTGCCGATACCGGCGCCGGGACATCACGGTGCACCCCGGTGATCCTCCGGCGGTGTTACGGCCCGGAGGGGTGAAGGGAAATCTCCCCCATCCCCTGATCCAGAAGACCCAAACAACAGGCTCCACCGGAAAACTCTCTGCATCCTCTTTTTTTCTCCAGCGAAGGAGCAAATTCGGGAGGGCGACCGCCCGTAACACCCCACGATGGATAACCATCTGGTCGCGCACATTCGGTGAACAGATCCCGGTCCTCAAACGCAGCTGAAAAACGGGATCCCCCGAACCTTTTTATCGCCGTGGTAAATGTTATATCATTTATATTTCCATAAAATTAAATAAATAAAGTATGCAGATCCGGTATAAACGGTGCACCGGATGACGCATGGAAAAGAACCAATCACAGAGATCAGGCTGAGAACAGAGAACGGTGCAACCGCTCTCCAACAGTCGGCCTTTCGAGACGGCATATCACTCCACGAAACCATCTTCAGGTTCATCCCTGCAGGGAAGGCTATCTATCTTCTCCCGATCGCCCTCTTCTTCTTCTCCCTCTTCTTCGGGAGGTACATGATGGATCCGGTGGAGACCTTCCGGATCCTCACCTTTGGAACAGCGAACGCACTCCTCGACGGTGCATCGTTCCTGCTCTCGGCTCTCTCCGGCCACCAGGTCCTCCTCCCCTCCTTCGAACAGACCTGGGGAGCATCGGAACATACGGTCATCTTCCAGATCAGGCTTCCCCGGGTGATAGCGGCGATGCTCGTCGGGGGAGGGCTTTCCATCGCCGGAGCATCGTTCCAGGGGCTCTTCAGAAACCCACTCGTCTCGCCCGATATCCTCGGCGTATCCGCCGGCGCAGGGTTCGGAGCGGCAATCGGGATCCTCCTCTCCGGCAACCCCACAATCATCCAGGTCTCCGCCTTCTTCTTCGGGATCCTCGCGGTTGCCGTCGCCTACGCCATCGGCCGCATCTACCGGAACTCTTCGACCCTTATCCTCGTTCTCGCGGGAATCATCGTCGGCTCCCTCTTCTCCGCCCTCCTCTCCCTCTCCAAGTACGTCGCCGATCCCTACGACACCCTGCCCGCGATCGTCTTCTGGCTTATGGGGAGCCTCTCCACGGTCTCGAACGCCGACGTCATCGCGATTGCGCCGCCGATCCTCCTCGGGAGCCTCAGCCTCTTCCTTGTCCGGTGGCGGATCAACCTCCTCTCGGTCGGTGAGGAAGAAGCGCAGGCACTCGGACTGGACACGAAGAAGATGACCGTGGCGATCATCGTCGCCTCGACGATCGT
>JBAYQF010000113.1:0-5771 GCA_041677325.1 Methanoculleus sp. | reverse complement strand
GGACATAGCGCCGGGCTTCTAACCCGGATGCCGAGGGTTCGAATCCCTCCAGGCCCGTCGTTTTTGATATCCTGCCGATGATGGATATGCCCGGGGTTCCGGTATTTTTCATCGACTGTTTTACGGTTAGAGAACAACCGGCGGTTATATCACCATTCGTCGTCACACATTTCTGATGAGGTGCTCCCCCCGGGTTACGCCTCGCGGGACCCGGTGAACGGAGTTCCCGCATACGATGGGAGAGGGAACTGAATGAACATAGAATCCGTGAAAGCAGTCTATTTCTCGCCGACAAAGACGACGAAGGCGGTTGTCGGGGGCATCCTGCGCGGGCTGGGCCCGGCCGGCGTGGAGACGCTGGATATCACCCGGCCGGATGCGAGAGTGCAGCCGCTCAGAACCACAGATCGAGATCTGCTCGTCGTCGGCGTGCCGGTGTACAGGGGCCGGGTGCCGGCGCTCCTGACCGGGTGGCTGCGTGCGATCTCCGCCCGGGATACACCGGCGATCCCTGTCGTCGTCTACGGCAACCGCATATATGGCGATGCGCTCATCGAACTCGGCGATATCCTGATAGGGTGCGGGTGCAGGCCGATCGCCGGCGCCGCCTGTATAGGGGAGCACTCGTTCTCCTCCGGTGAGATGCCGATAGCCGGGGGGCGGCCGGATGCAGCCGATCTGCACCGCATAGAGGCGTTCGGGCGAAGGATACGGGAAAAACTCGATACCGCCCCCTCGGTCGATCGGATCGGCGCCCCCGCCCTCCCCGGGTGCCGCCCGTACCGGGGAGTCCCTCAGATTCCGGCCGAAGACTTCATCGCGGTCAGCGATGCGTGTACCCAATGCGGGATATGCGCAGAGGTCTGCCCGGTCGGCGCCATCGATCCGGAGGAGAGCAGCCTGACCGATGCAGGGGCATGCATCACCTGCTGTGCATGCATCAAGAGTTGCCCCGAGCATGCCCGGTCGATAATGCCCGGGCGCGTGAAGGATATGTCGCTGCATCTCTACACACTCTGCGGCGAGCGAAAGGAACCGGAGTTCTTCCTGTAATGGACAGGTTATCCGGGATCCGGAGGATACAGCCATGAAACACCATCCATTCTACGCCGTCCGCCCTCTCCTCCCCGTCTACCCGGAGGAGCCGTCGCCGCACGAGAGGTGCTGGGTCCTGGTCCGGGACAACTCCGTTCTCTTCCGGGGCGAGCCCGCGCCCGGCACCGTTCTGATGCCCGATCCGCTCCCCGCCGGCCTTTCGTGCGATGCGCCGGTCTACCTCGGGACCCGCGAGGGGGTCGTCTACTATGCCGCTGAAATCGCTGCTGGAGCCGTGCTCCCCGACGGGTGGCGGCCGTCGCCCGTCCGGGAACTCCTCGGCAAGGTTCCGGACGACGATGCAGCCGTCGCCGCCTACGCCGTGAGGATCCTCGACTTCGACCGATCGACCGCCTTCTGCGGCAGGTGCGGCGGAGCGACCCGCCCGCTCACGACCGAGCGGGCCCGGGCCTGCACGGCCTGCGGCCGCATCGTCTACCCCCGGATATCTCCCGCCATCATCGTGCTGATCAAGAGAGGGGAGGAGATCCTCCTCGCTCGCTCCCCCCGCTTCACGCCGGGGCTTTTTTCGGTCATCGCCGGTTTCAACGAGCCCGGCGAGAACCTGGAGCAGACCGTCCATCGCGAGGTTGCAGAGGAGGTCGGCATCACGGTCAGGAACCTGCGGTACTTCGGGAGCGAGCCCTGGCCGTTCCCCGACTCGCTCATGATCGGGTTCGTCGCGGACCACGCCGAAGGTGAGATCCGGATCGACAACCACGAGATCGAGGCCGCCGGCTGGTTCACCCGCGATACCCTGCCTCCCGTCCCGACAGGAGCGAGCATATCGCGGGCGCTCATCGAGGCCTGGCGCCGCCGGGAGATCTGAGACGTGCAACCGGCCACCGAAGGGCATGAGCCACGGGGTTGATGACGATGGACGGTTCACTACATCTTATGCAGCATGAAACGGTCAGGCTGGCCGGAAAAGAGGCCGACGGCTACGTCATACCCCTCGGCCCGGTGAACCTCGTCGCGGTGGTGACCGATACGGGCATGGTCGGTTGCGGCGCGTTCGATATCGATGCGCTGGAGAAGTTCGGCTACCCCGTGGCGCGTGTCAAACCCGCAGGCGGCGCATCATCGATCGGGACGATCGAGGATCTCCTCCGCGGCGAGATCAAGGGGGCGAACCGGCATGCGGAGGAGCGCGGCGTTGCGGTCGGGATGACCGGACGGGAGGCGCTTGAGCGGCTTTAGGGTCGCCCCGCCATCCCCCTATTTCTCCAGGCCTCATCTCAGGTCTCCGCTCCGTCCCATAGATTCAAATACCCGGTGGTCTACTATGACCGCTCATGAGACGGGGACCCATCTCCACCGGGACGGCGACGGTTCTTGCCGTCACCATCGCCGCCGTGATGACGATCGCCGTTGCCGCGGCTCTTCTCC
This sequence comes from Methanoculleus sp., assembly GCA_041677325.1. Taxonomy (GTDB): domain Archaea; phylum Halobacteriota; class Methanomicrobia; order Methanomicrobiales; family Methanoculleaceae; genus Methanoculleus. Next base: position 3,287 of record JBAYQF010000113.1, on the reverse strand, counting down.
CGCCCGGTGACGGGCCGGGGATTGCGGTCCCGGGGCTCTCCTCCGCTTCCCCGGTGGAAGTCGTCGCCGGGCAGAACGAGACGCCGGTGATCCGCATCGTCGCGGGCGCTGCAAACCTCACGGAGTGCCGGGTCTACCTCACCGACCCGGGAGGAATGCTCCGCAACGTCGAGACCGCAGTCCTCTCGGATAGTGCGGACGGGGGGGCCGCATACATCTTCTACCTCCCCGCCGAGGGGCACTCCGGCTACTGGATCACCGACGAACCCGACCTGGTCTTCACCGCCGCCCGCCACTCCGGCATCCGGCCGTTCTCGCCTGAAGGCGAGTGGCGGGTCGTCGTCTACGACCAATCGCTCGGGAAAAACAGGGTCGACCGGTCCGTCCCGATCAACGGACCTTCGTCCCCGGCCTGACCGGGCGGAGCGGCACCAGGAGGGAGGCCTCGTCACCGGCGGCGAGGATCATCCCCCGGCTCTCGACGCCGAATATCTTTGCCGGCGCAAGGTTTACGATCATCGCGACGTCCTTCCCCACCAGTTCGTCGGGGGAGTAGAACTGCGCGATCCCGCTGACGACCTGGCGCTTCTCGCCGCCGAGATCGACGACGAGTTTGTAGAGTTTCTTCGAGCCCTTGATCGGTTCGGCCGAGACGACCTTCGCGACCCGTATATCGAGCTTCCCGAACTCCTCGATCGTGACGGCGGGCATCTTCGGCTCGGCGGCCGCCTTTGCCCGTTCGACCTGTTCGTTGAGGGTCGCCTCAAGAGCGGCGACCTGCTCCTTCTCGATCTTCGTGAAGAGCGGGGCGGGTTTCGGGAGCGGACGGGCGCCGATAGGCTCCGTCGCCTCCGAAACCGGGTGATCCGCGATACTATCCCCGTAGCCGAGCATCGTCCAGGCTCGCTGCATCGCATCAGGCATCACGGGCTCGAAGATGAGCGCGAGCGCCTTCACGACCTGGAGGCAGTCGGCGATGACCTGCTCTGCCGCCGCCCGGTCTTCCTTGATCAGTTTCCAGGGAGCGTTGTTCTGGATGTAGGCGTTCCCGAACGACGCAAGGGCCATCATCGAGTCAACGGCGTTCTTGAAGTCGTAGTCCCGCATCGCCGCATCGACCGCGCCGAGCGCCCGCTCGATCTCCGCTACGACCTCCGGCCGGGGGGCAAGGTCCGGCACGCCGGAGAACTCCTTCTCGGCGAAGTACATCGTCCGGTAGATGAAGTTCCCGAGCGTGCCCACGATCTCGTTGTTCACCCGGTCGGCGTAGGCGTGCCAGGAGAAGTCGAGCTCCTTCGTGTGGCTCGTGTAGGCGAGGAGGTAGTAGCGGAGGTAGTCCGCCGGGAGGCCCACATCAAGGTAGTCGTCGTTCGTCCAGACGACGTAGCCGCGAGACTTCGAGAACTTCCTCCCCTCGATCGTGACCATCCCGCTTGCGACCACCGCGTGCGGGAGGCCGTAGCCCGCCCCTTTGAGGAGGGCCGGCCAAAATATGCAGTGGTGGTAGATGATATCCCCGCCGATGAAGTGCGTGACGCGGGTATCGTCGCCGCACCAGCAGTCCTTCCAGTCGGCGCCGGTCGCCTCCGCCCACTCCTTCGTGAAGGATATGTAGCCGATCGGCGCATCGATCCAGACGTAGACGACCAGGTCGTCGCTTCCCGGGAACGGGACGCCCCAGTCCATCGTCCGGGTGATGCACCAGTCGTGCAGGGCCTCCTTCACCCACCCGAGGGCGTAGTTCCGGGCGGTGGCGGTGCCGCCGAGGGCCGGGAGGTAGTCGAGGAGGAACTCGCGGAACGCCGAGAGCTTGAAGAAGTAATGCTCCTGCTCGCGGAACTCGGCTTTCCCTCCACAGACCTTGCAGATCGCGTCCTTGATCTCGCCGGGTTCGAGGTGCTGGCCGCACCCCTGGTCGCACTCGTCGCCCCGGGCGACGGCGCCGCAGTGAGGGCATATCCCCTCCACGTAGCGGTCGGGGAGGAACCGCTCGCACTCGGGGCAGTAACTCTGGCTGATGGTCTTTGCATAGACATAGCCGTTTGCGATGAGCCGCTCGACGATCGACCGGGTGGTCTCGCGGTTCATGGGGTCGTCGGTCATCCCGAACCGGTCGAAGACCACACCCATGCGCCGGAACGTCTCGTAGAAGTGCTCGTGATACCGCTCCGAGAGTTCGCGGGGGGTCGAGCCCTCCCGCTCGGCGCTGATCACGATCGGGGTTCCGTGGTTGTCGGAACCGCATATGAAGACGACCTCTTCTCCCGACCGGCGCATATACCGGACGTAAAAGTCCGCCGGTACGTAGGTCCGCAGGTGCCCGATATGGCAGGGACCGTTCGTGTACGGGAGTCCGCACGTTACCAGCAACGGCTTACCGCTCATCCTTATCTACTCTGGTTGCGATGCTAATAAAGAGATCAGCGCATGGCACGACGGATTGCGATACCGGTGAGATCGTTCGGCTCCGAGGTCGGGATACCGGGAGTTTCGGAGATCGCGGAGTGGCTGAGAGGGGTTCGGGGAGAAGAAGCGGATCTCATGACCTACCGGCTCGGCCGCTCGCTCGATGGACAGGAGGGCGTGGCGGTTCCCGCCGCCGGGGGGGTCTTTTACGGCGAACGGGTGAGCGGGGCATTCACCGGGATGGTGGACGGGACGCTCGTCGAAGAGCCGGGGATCGACCCGGCCGCCGTCGCCGCGGATGCCCGGTTCGTCCGGAAGATACGAAAAGATGCCTGGTTCTCGCTCCCCGCCCCGCACATGCTCGGGTTCCGGGACGGCTACATGGGGGACGAGGAAGAGTTTTGCGAGACGATCGCCGACCTGTATTCCCGGCTCGCCCGGGAGATGCGGGACGCCGGCGCACAGGGCCACGTCCTCGTCGCGGATGAGGCGGATGCGATCGAACTCGAGGTGCTCGCGAGCAGAAAAGTTCTCTTCTTCCCGAGGAACCCGGCGGCCTTCGACATCGAACTCCTGCTCGAGTACCAGGGCGACCTCATCCTCCCTGCGGGGGGTCTCTCTCGCGCCCCGGACCTGATGGAGCGGTTCCGGGTCAGGAGGCTTGTCCTGCTCGATGCCGGGGCGGAGGATCTCGCGGCGGCGACCGCGTTCCTCGATCCGGATATGCTCGAAGCGGGCGGTTACTGCGAGGCCACCTGTCCGGACTACTGGAAGGACCTCGTCGGGCGGGCGTTCATTCCTCGATAGATTCCGCCGCTTCCGCGAGACGGCGGTAGTGGCGGTTCCGTTTTATGAGCCAGAAGAGAAATCGGTCGAGGAGG
>JBAYQF010000112.1:0-5774 GCA_041677325.1 Methanoculleus sp. | reverse complement strand
CATGAACACCGTGACCGGCGTCACCCCGGCATCGTTTGAGCCGGCTATCGACTACGTCGTGGCGAAGGTGCCCAGATGGCCGTTTGACAAGTTCAAGTTCGCCGACCGGACGCTCACGACGGCGATGAAGAGCACCGGCGAGGTGATGGCGATCGGGCGGACGGTCGAGGAAGCATTCAAGAAGGCGCTCCGGTCGCTTGATGGCGATATGCAGCGGCACACAAACCAGAGCGAGATCCGGATGATCCTGACGGCCCCGACGGACGAGCGGTTCGGGTGCCTCTTCGATGCCTTCCGCGAGGGGTTCACGGTCGAGGAGGTTGCCGGGCTCACGGCGATCGCGCCGTTCTTCTTAGAAAAGATCAAGAATATCGTCGACCTTGAGAGGAAACTCGAGACTGCGTTTGAGCCGGAGGATATCAGGGCAGCCCGGCGCTCCGGTTTCTCGGAAGAGGAACTCCGGGCGCTGACGGGAAAGACCGCCGCCGAGATCGAGGCGCTCTCCGGAATGCCGACCTACAAGATGGTGGATACCTGCGCCGCCGAGTTCCCGGCGACGACGCCCTACTTCTACTCCACATGGGAGGAAGGGTGCGAGCTCACCCGGAACGGCGCGAAGAAGGTGTTGATCCTCGGTTCAGGTCCTATCCGGATCGGGCAGGGGATCGAGTTTGACTACTGCACCGTCCATGCGGTGACGGCGCTGCGCGAAGAAGGGGGAATCGAGGTACATATCGTCAACAACAACCCCGAGACGGTCTCGACCGACGCCGACACCTCCGATCGGCTCTTCTTTGAGCCGATGCAGCTTGAGGACGTCATGAACATCCTCAAGAAAGACGACTATTACGGTGTCATGGTCCAGTTCGGCGGCCAGAACTCGGTGAACCTTGCCGTGCCGCTGGAGGCGGAGATCACGCGCCTCGGTCTTGCGACGAAGATCCTCGGCACGTCGCCCGACGCCATGGATGCGGCGGAGGATCGCGACCGGTTCAGCCGGCTCCTCACCCGGCTCGGCATCCCGAGCCCGGCGAACAGTTCCGCTCACTCGGAGGAGGAGGCGCGGAGGATGGCCGCCGAGATCGGGTATCCGGTGCTGGTCCGACCGTCTTACGTCCTCGGCGGGCGGGCGATGGAACTCGTCCACGACGAGATCGAACTCGAGAGTTACATCAAAGAGGCCGTCCGGGTGAGCCGGAAGCATCCGGTCCTGATCGACTCCTTCCTCCGGAATGCCGCCGAGATCGACGTCGATGCGGTCTGTGACGGGACGGATGTTCTGGTCGGCGGCATCATGGAGCACATTGAGTGGGCCGGCGTCCACTCCGGCGACTCGGCCTGCGTCATACCGCCGCAATCCCTTTCGCCCTCGGTCATTGAGCGGGTGCGGGAGTACACGAAGAAGATGGCTCTCGGCCTCGGTGTCGTCGGGCTGATCAACATTCAGTATGCCGTCCAGAACGATGTGGTCTACGTTCTCGAAGCAAACCCGCGCGCGAGCCGGACGGTGCCGTTCGTTGCAAAAGCAACAGGTGTTGCGCTTGCAAAGATCGCGGCGAAAGTGATGGTGGGGCACAAGCTCGCTGATATGGGCATCACTGAACCCGAGATCGAGCACGTTGCGGTCAAAGAGGTGCTCCTCCCCTTCAACAAACTCCCGGGTGTCGATACCGTCCTCGGGCCGGAGATGAAGAGCACCGGCGAGGTGATGGGGATCGATTACGACTTCGGCCTTGCCTACTACAAAGCGAGCATTGCGGCGGACAACACCCTGCCGACGGCGGGGAACGTCTTCATATCGGTGACGGACGAGCAGAAGGAAGAGATCCTTCCGATTGCAAAGAAACTCCGCGAGCTCGGCCTCTTGCTCTATGGGACGAGCGGGACGGTCGAGTTCCTCATCCAGAACGGCGTCGAGGTGAATCTCGTGCGGAAGGTCCAGGAAGGCTCTCCGAACGTCATCGATGCGATGCGTTCGGGAAGCATCCGTCTGATCATCAACACCCCCGCGGACAAGGCATCCCGGCAGGATCACATTCGGATCATGCGGGCCGCCGTCGATTACGGCATACCCTACATAACCACCCTCCAGGCGGCCCGGGCGGCGGCGATGGCGATCGACGCCATCCAGCGCGAGGAGATCACCCTCGAACCGCTCGGGCATTATCACGGGCGGGTGTAGCCGCGGGTTTTCCACGTACTTTTTTTGGCTTTCGCAGTTTTGTGTGGGGTTACACCGTTTCCGATATTCCGCCTGATCCTGTTGTCGCCTCATCGTGCGAGACTTTTTGCCGTTTAGGGGTACCATCTTGTGTAGTTGGTGGCCTCTCGCCGGAAGTGCGAGGAGACGTTGAAGAGTCGCACACGGTTCCCACCGGCTATACGCCTGAGCACCGCCCCCTCCCCTGGTGGGGGAGGAGCGCGAAGCGCGGGCGGGGTAGGGATACAGAGGAGAGCTGTACACGATAGAGACAGGGGAGGGGGAATGTTTCCCCCGCCCCGTCGGCCCCACCCCCAGTGGCGATATCCTCACGGTCCACTGTACGGGGAGACAGGGGGGGGAGAACCGTGCACGGCTGCCCACCGGATATCGCAACGCACTGCCCCCGCCCTTTGTGGGCGGGGGAGGAGCGCCGAAGGCGCGGGCGGGGTGGGGGGTTGTTGATACCAAAGATGGGTAGAAATCGGGGAGGGGCGTGCCCCCTCCCCGTCAGCTCCTCCTCGGGTGCGGCAATCCCACAGTCCACTGCACAGGGAGATGCAGGAGAAGGGGTGGAGTCCTGGCTTGCTCTGGAAGATACGGCTTTCCACCAGCATCCCAGGGCTACGTCTCTTCACTGATGGAGATCCGGGAGCTCACCTCGTGAACCCTTTCGTAAATCTCCCTGCAAAGATGGTTGTGAGGGATGCCAGGGCAGGTGAACACCACCGGATAGCAGACCAAAAGGGCTTTGCAGAGCGTTTAGAATAAAAAAAGAGAGGGTTATGCCTTCCCGAGCCAGACGTCGACCCTGTCGCGGTTGGCGTCGATCCACTTCTTCGCGGCCGCCTCTTCGGACATACCGCCTGCGATGTCGGTCATGACCGCGGCGATATCCCCGGCCGTCCACTCGAACCGCTCAAGAATGGCATATGCCTCCGGGTCGTCGGCTGCAAGGCCCTGCCTCGCGAGGGTCACGATATCCTCGGCCCCGCCGTAGACACCCTTCGGGTCATCGAGGAACTTGAGGTCGTAACGCCCGAACTTCCAGTGCGGCGACCATCCGGTCACCACGACCCACTCCTCGTTGTTGATGGCGGAAGAGAGTTCAGCGGCCATGCCGGCGCTGCTGCTCGCGACCAGTTCGTAGTTGAGGCCGTAGTCGTCGATGGCCTGTTCAGTCCGGGTCATGATGCCTGCGCCGGGCTCGATACCGACGATCCTGCCGCCGAACTTACCGACGACACCGTTCATGTCCTCGATCGAGTCGATGGTCACGTAGGCCGGGACGACGAGACCGATACGTGCCGCCTCAGGAATGTTTGCCTTAACGTAATCGATCCGGTCGCCGTACTGTTCCCAGTAATGTTCATGGGTATGCGGGAGCCACCCGGTCGTCGTGACGTCGACATTTCCGCGGGCAAGTGCCTGGAAGAGCGGCCCTGCATCGACCGCGATCAGTTCGACATCGTATCCGGCCTCCTCAAAGACCTCTTTCAGTACGTTGCTGCTCGCGATGGCGCAGTCCCAGGTGACGTAGCCGATGCTGACCTTTTTTGCTCCAGAGCTCTCCGTACCGGTGCAACCGGCGGAGAAGAGACAGAATATCAGGATTAGACCCGCCAGTGCGATCAGGGTTTCTTTTTTTTGTATCACAATTTCACCATTTCATTCTCCCGCTGCAGAGAGCAGCAGGATAGCATTTAGAGCCCGGTTATGCGGGGTTCCGGGTTCTCACAAACTGTCCGTGCAGACGATGGCCTGGACAGCGAGCAGAGGCGGCAGCTCGTGCCGCTCCTGGCGTGTTTGCACCCCGGGGCAAAACGGCCAGATCTTGACCGGCTCAACGTTAGATGATAACCATATTTAGGTTTTACGGGTTCTTTTCGATGAACTGAGCCTTTTCATAGCTCGGTTTTGGGAGATATACAGCCACGAAGCCATACGCGGCGCGCAAGCAGCGCCGCTATTCTGCCGTCGCCCGGGAAGGCGTGTACCCGGGGGTCGATCTCTTCCCGATCACCGCCCCCCGCTGTACTGCGGCACGAGATTCTGGGTGATCCGGTCGAGGATGATCGCTATGATCACGATAGCAAGCCCCGCCTCAAACCCCATGCCGATGTTCACCCGCTGGATGCCCACGAGCACCTGGTACCCGAGCCCTCCGGCACCGATCATCGATGCGATGACGGTCATCGAGAGGGCGAGCATGATGCACTGGTTCACCCCCGCCATGATGGTGGGGAGGGCGACCGGGAGCTGCACCTTGAAGAGTTTCTGCCCGGGCGTTGAACCGAACGCATCCGCGACCTCGACAAGTTCAGTCGGCACCTGCCGGATCCCGAGATTCGTGAGCCGTAGCGCCGGCGGCATCGCGAAGACGACCGTTGCAATGGTGCCCGGCACGTTCCCGAGGCCGAAGAAGATCACGGCAGGGATGAGGTAGACGAACGAGGGCATCGTCTGCATGAAGTCGAGGGCCGGCCTGAGCGCTGCATTGATTGTGTCGCTCTCTGCGGCCGCGATACCGACCGGGATCGATATCGCGAGCGCGATGACCGTCGCAACGAGGACGAGCGCCAGGGTGAGCATGGCGAGGTTCCAGAGCTGGAGGTTCCAGATCAGCAGCAGGCCGAGCACGGTGAGCCCTGCCAGTTTGATATCGCGCCGGGTGACGAACCAGACCAGGGCGCTCGCAAGGAGGACCAGGACCGGCGCCGGTATGGCGAGCAAGAGTTCCTGCAGCCCGCCGATGAGGAACCCGAGCACCTCGCTGATGCCGTCGAGCAGCCAGCCGAAGTAGGTGTCGATCCACTCGACGAGCACCTCGATGGCGGCTCCCACGGGGAGTTTAGGCAGTTGCATCGAGTTCTTCCCCCTTTCGTGCCAGAGCGGCGAGGATGGCGCCCCGGAATACTAATCCCTGAAGCCTGGTTTTGTCGTCGACCACCGCCACAGGATAGGGGCTCCCGGCGATCAGCGATATGATATCGGTAAGCGGTGTATCGAGCGCCACGGTCGGGATATCGGTGGTGATGATCTCCTCAAGCCCCCTGCCCGCCCGTACGGCCTTAACGGTATCCTCGAGTGTGACGATGCCTTTGAGGCGGCGCTCGCGGTCGACCACAAATACACTCCCGATATCGTGCTCTTCCATGAGGTGCAACGCGACCCGGGAACCTGCGGTATACCGGGCGACCGGTTCAGGGCGACGCATCACGTCGCTTGCTGAGAGCACCTTTGTCATATCGACACCGGCGACGAACTGTTCGACATAGGCATCTCCAGGACTTGCGAGGATCTCTTCAGGTGTGCCGATCTGAACGATCTCTCCATCCCGCATCAGGGCGATCCGATCGCCGAGTTTCAGCGCCTCATCGAGGTCGTGGGTGACGAAGATGATGGTCTTTTCCAGCCGCTGCTGGAGATCCAGCAGTTCGTCCTGCATATCCCTCTTGATGAGGGGGTCAAGAGCGCTGAATGCCTCGTCCATCAGAAGGATGTCCGGATCGCTCGTGAGCGCCCGGGCAAGCCCGACCCGCTGCTTCATACCGCCGGAGAACTCACCGGGCAT